>JAEZDW010000295.1 GCA_023417955.1 Bacteroidota bacterium | reverse complement strand
GAGGTTGTCTTTCTGGATAAGTTGCGCGCAACAGTGCCGTTTGAAGTAGGCGATGCTTTCGTTGAAGGTGAAGCAACGGTAATCACGGATACCGATGCGATCTTTGATCGGGTGAAACGCGTGACGGTCGGCGATGGACCGCTTACGAATGAAGAACTCCTGCAGAAAAGCCTTGGCGAACTGAATGCGCTCACCGGCCTTTCACAAATCAAGGTTGAAGTAAATGAGATGGTTCAACTTGTCAAATTTTACCAGGAATCAGGGAAAGATATCCTCAGCCGGTTTTCACTTCACACAGTGTTTACCGGAAACCCTGGAACAGGTAAGACTACCGTTGCCAGGATACTTGCCAAAGTGTATCAGGGCCTGGGTATTTTGGATAAAGGGCACCTCGTCGAGGTTGACCGCGAAGGCCTTGTTGCAGGTTATGTCGGACAAACGGCAATCAAGACAGCTGAAAAAGTTACGGAATCAATGGGTGGAATTCTCTTTATCGATGAGGCTTATTCATTGGCCAATGCCAAAGGAAGTCCACATGATTTTGGCGCCGAAGCGATACAGGTGATTCTTAAACGCATGGAGGATTATCGCGGCAAGTTTGGCGTTATCGTGGCTGGTTACACGGACAATATGTACGAATTCATTTCGTCAAACCCGGGTTTGAAATCACGCTTTGACAAATATTTCGAATTTTCCGATTACGCACCCAACGAAATGTTCACCATCGCCATGGCCATGCTCGCGAAGGAAGAAGTGAACCCGAATGACGAGGCGCGTTCTCACCTGTTTAACTATTTCACATTTCTCCACCAGCATCGTGACAAGCACTTTGGTAATGCACGTGCGGTAAGGCAGGTGATTGGCGAAGTGGTGCGCAATCAACACCTCAGACTGGCGGCAATGAAGAAGGAAGATCGCACGAAGGAAATCATTGAGACTATCATCCTTGACGACGTAAAAGAGTTCGAAATCAGGGAACAAGCACCCGCAACACCAAGAATAGGCTTCCGGCCAAGTAGTCTCTGATGCGTGTTCAAGCGCTGTAAATTCATTGCCGGCTGACTGGTTTGATATCCTGTGCCGTTGCGTATCTTTCTGTGCACCTCAGACAGAAACTTAAACACCACAGCCATGATTGAACAGCTCATTTCATTAATCAAAAAGAACGCCGGCGATGAAATCATTAACAATCCTGCTATCCCGGACGCAAAGAATGAAGAAGCCATTCAGGACGTTGGTAGAAACCTCATCGATGGTCTAAAGGATCAGGTTAGTCAGGGCAACATCCAGGGTTTGATGTCCATCTTCAACAACGCCGACATTTCGTCGCTCACAAAAAACCCGGTTGTTGGTCAACTCATAGCAAAAGTTACCGATAGTCTTGCGGGTAAGTTTGGCATTGCGCCTCAGGCAGCACGCCAGATTTCAGAAGGAATTTTACCTCGTGTGCTAGGGCAGTTCGCCAGCAAGGCAAAGGATCCCAACGACAAAGACTTTGATCTTCAGGATATCGTAAAGAACCTCGCCGGAAACAGCAACGTCAATGCAGGTGATCTGTTAGGATCTTTAATGGGCTCAGAAGGCAAGGGCGGACTCGGAAGCACAATTGGAAAACTGTTCGGCTGATTGCTGAAGTCGGCAATCCGACAGCGCATCACTTGAATACAGTAAGGAAGCTTAATTTCCAAAAGTACGTCATCACACGTCGCGACCATGCGCGAACAATATGCGCTGGTTCAATCGTCGCGTGTCATTCTTTTCGATCATTGCGCCACGATCGCTCCGGAAGTTTGATTTCCTTGATCTGACAACTTCAGAAAGTGTCCACCAATTCGAGGCCGAACGCGACCGAATGCCGCTGCGGTACACAACTGATACGTTGTTCACACATGTCATTACCCATGAATTTCATCACAAGGGTCAACTTCTGACGTTAAGCCGCATATTGGGATATGTTCCTCCCGATGAGGATATCATTCACTGGTTAACGCGACGTCCGCCACTTATAACGTCCATCTGCGAACAAGGTAGTCCGGAATGGAACATGAGCGAAGGTCTGAATCCGCAATTGTGCCCTGCATTCGGCTATGGCATTGTCATTGTAATACGATCCCCCCATTGGATACCTTATCTCCAAAAACTTATGCTCAGGACTACCATTAAGTCGGCCATTCGAAACCTCCATCGCAATGCCTCTTTTACGCTGATCAATCTGACCGGCCTCGCATTAAGTATGTCACTATCACTCCTTATAATTCTCGTGATAAAAGGCCAATACTCGTTTGATAAATTTCACGAAGACTCAGACCGGATTTACCGGATTAACACAGAGGCCATCCGCGCAAGTGGTGACCGGGAACCCTACGCTTCTTCCCCGCTTGCCATTGCCGCGAGCCTGGACGAAGATTATGCACTTACTGACGAAGTCATAAAGATCGACAGAAGGCTGCGTGGCAACGTGATGGTGAGTGATAAGATGTTGCCGATGCGCGGATTGTTTGTAAGTCCTAATTTCCTTTCCGTATTTAATTTCCCTCTTGCGACCGGGAACGCTGACGCGGCATTGGTGACTCCTCACACCATCGTGTTTACTCAACAAGCTGCGACGCGATTGTTTGGTGATAGTAATAATGTTGTTGGCCGCGAAATAGAAATCTCGCGGTATGGACAATTCACTGTGACAGGAGTTCTCGAGCCGCTGCCAGGACCAACGCATTTTGAATTCGAAGCGCTTGCTTCCCTTTCAACGGTACCGATACTTGAAAACAATGGCACAATGACCGCGGCACTAACCGACCCGCGGAACTATTACTCCGGCTATACATACGTCGTGTTGAAGGATGGAATTACTCAACCAGACCTGGAGCGGGCTCTGACTGAGATTGCAGCCGGAACATACAGTGGTGTGGAGCTTGAGACACGCGACAAAAGCTACCGCTTCTATACCCAGGCGCTGAGCGAGATCACGCCTGGTGCTGTGTTATCAAATAACATGGGGCGGGGTATGCCGGAAATGTTATTGATATTTATGGGTGTTCTCGCAGCCATCATCATGGTTATGGCGTGTTTCAATTACACCCAACTCATGATAGCGAAGGCGTTGACGCGGGCAAAAGAAGTTGGTATCAGGAAAATTGTCGGCGCTAACCGGTTTCAGGTTTTTGGGCAGCTCATCCTCGAGGGCATTGTCTTTGCGTTTGCTTCGCTCGCTGTTGCCTATCTGATTCTGCAACTTATCAAACCTGGATTTCAACAGCTCCACATCAATATGGACTACAACATTGACCTTACGGAAGACTATACAGTATTGGTGTTGTTCATTCTCTTCGCGGTAGTGACTGGCACGTTCGCAGGAATGTTTCCTGCAGGTTATCTGTCCGCCTTCAAGCCGCTCCACATTGTCAAAAGTGCCGCGAATCCGAAGTTCTATTCGCGGATTACCTTTCGTAAAGCTCTTATGACTACGCAGTTTGCCGCTTCATTCGTGTTTATCATGCTCGTTATAACCGTTTACAGGCAGGTCGCGTACATGACCTCTGCAGACTACGGCATAAGAGAGGATGGTATGATGAATGTACGGCTGCAGGGAAACGATTTTGAAAAGTTATCCGTGGCGATGAGCGGAGTGCCGGGGGTAGTTCAGGTAGCCGGTGTTTCGCATTCTCTCGGAACGTGGGCCGATGGTGCAAGTGACTATCGCCGGAGTCGCGGTGAAGATCCATTTGTCATGCGCGACTTTTCCGTCGATGAGAATTACCTCAGGAACATCAACGTGAACTTCGTGGCCGGCGAGAATTTCGCGCACGGTGACAGAAACGGAATAATTATCAATGAAAAGGCATTGTCACAATTCGGTTTCGATGACGCCTTGTCCGCAGTTAACCAGGCTGTTATCCTGGGTGACTCGACAGAATTGCTGGTTAAAGGCGTAATCAAGGACTTTCATTTCAGGCCGCTTAGCTATGAGATTGGCCCTGTGGCGTTTCGATATGACCCTGAGAACGTTGATATGTTGTCTGTGATGATCAACGGTGAGCCAAAAATTGTTGCATCCCGCATGGAAGCAGTTTGGAAAAAAATTGATCAACGCCCGTTTTCGTGGACTATGATGAGTGACGAAATCGATCAGGCTTACGCCGATGCGGGATTTGAGGATATCGTTTCCATCATCGGATTTATCACCGTGATTGCTGTTACTCTTTCTGCGCTTGGAATGCTCGGGATGGTGATGTATACGACTGAGGCGCGTGTCAAGGAAGTGGGTGTTCGGAAGATACTTGGAGCAGGCGTACGCGATGTACTGCTTTTGCTCAGCAGGTCATTTTTGATTATGGTCGGCATTGGAGTTGCCATTGGAATTCCACTGAGCATTTATATTGGTAACATGTTTCTTGAAACCTACGCTTACAAAGTTCCGATATCCACCTGGACCATTGGAACCGGCGTAATGGCTATTTTCGTTGTCACAGGGTTGATTATTGCGTCGCAAACGGTACAGGCCGCGAGGTCGAATCC
>JAEZDW010000279.1 GCA_023417955.1 Bacteroidota bacterium | reverse complement strand
ATGTGGTTCTTTCTCCTGTCCGATGCTTTCACTTTCTCAGCATTGTTGATCACCTATGGTCTGGTGCGCTCTGCTCACGAAGCATATACAGGTCCGGTAGCGGATTTCGTGTTCTCACCAGAGTATTGGCCAATTCCGGAAAAAGTTTTTGACGCGATCCCCTTCGTACATGGTGGCGGATACCCGCTCGTGTTCGTTGGTATCATGACGTTTATTCTCATCATGAGTTCGGTAACAATGGTATTGGCCGTTGAGGCCGGCCATCGCATGGATCGCGCCGCCGTTGAAAAATGGATGCTCTGGACAATCCTGGGTGGTCTTACATTCCTTGGCTGCCAGGCATGGGAATGGACACACTTTATTCACGGCACGCACGAAGGCAGTGCCGTGGCGGAAGGTACGAAGTACTTTGGAGCGTCGCTCTCCATGAACCAATATGGACCTCCTGATTTCGCGGCATTCTTCTTTTTCATCACAGGATTTCACGGGTTCCACGTATTCAGTGGTGTCTGCCTGAACTTCCTCATCTACTATAACACCGTTATGGGGGTGTACGAACGCCGGGGGCACTATGAAATGGTCGAGAAAGTCGGACTGTACTGGCACTTTGTGGATCTCGTCTGGGTATTCGTATTTACATTCTTCTATCTGGTATAATTTAAAACACGTTAACGATCTAGATAATGGCACATATTGAAGAACATGCACCTGTAAATGTGTTACCTCCAGATAAGGCAAAGATCAAGAAACTCTGGACGGTAGCCGGAATCCTGCTCTTCGTAACTATCATCGAATTTATCATTGCGTTTACGATGGATGCAGGAGTTTCGAAAACCACCATATTCATCTTGCTCACTATTGTAAAGGCTGCCTATATCGTGGGTGAATTCATGCACTTGCGTTATGAAGTAAAAGTCCTTTTCTGGTCTATACTGATACCTCTTGTATTTATCATTTGGATGCTGGTCGCATTTATCTATGAAGGAATGTCGATCGGGGAATCAGTTGGTAACGGCTAATAAACTTTGTTCTCTGATAACGAAACAAAGAGGCTTAAGGAATACTTAAGCCTCTTTACTTTTTGAATCGACTCATTTACAAAACATGAAATCACGTCAGGTACTGATCCTGCTTATTGCGCTCATATTTCCTTCCTGTATCTTCATTTTCCTGAAGATGTTTGGAAAGAACAGGTTTGACGTACCTCACATGTTTGTTGAAGAGGTTGCGTCTGGCGCATCTGAATGCGGTGTTGATTACAACTTGCCGTATCACGTAACAGATTCCGTGTTACAGCGAATTGGTATGGGCGATGCCCGCGCTGCGTATGTGTATTTTGCTGATGTTGGTACGGAGAAAATATTTGCCAGGGTAAATGAGCGCTATAAAAAAGATCCGGTGGCTTCGTTGCGACTAGACCCTGACCGCGAATCATTTTTCAGGAAATGTATTTTCCTGCTTGAGGAACCTTTTAACGTGGTACTGGTTGATAGTAGCGGAGTGATCCGCGGCCAGTATAATTCGCGCGAACGCGACGAAATTGACAGGCTGATTACCGAAATTGCTATCCTGATTGAGAAATACTGATATGGAGTCTGCACTGCATACGGAGCGAAAGGGCGAGCCCTACAAGAAACTGATTATCGGGCTTTCTATAATCCTGCCCCTGGGTGTGGCTGTTTTGTTCCGGGTAAAAATTCCCGGTTATGATCTGTCGTTTCTCCCGCCGATTTATGCCACGATCAACGGACTTACTGCACTACTGCTGACAACAGCCGTGGTTGCAATAAAGAACGGCAGGCGGAAACTGCATGAAACGCTGATTAAAGTCTGCCTGGGGCTGTCCGCAGCGTTCCTGCTCATGTATGTTGCCTATCACATGACAAGCGATTCAACGGCGTTTGGTGGAACCGGCAGCATTCGGTATGCCTACTTCTTTATTTTGATCACGCATATCGTACTGTCGGTAATTATAATTCCGATAGTACTTTTTACCTTCGCTCGTGGCCTGGCTGGCAATTATGAACGCCACAAGAAACTGGCGAAGTACGCATTTCCCTTGTGGCTCTATGTTGCCGTGACAGGAGTGGTGGTTTATATCATGATCAGTCCATATTACGTAAATTGAGTTATGCGAGTAGTCCTGACATTGATAATATGGTTCGTCGTCAGCGCCGGAGAGGTCATGGCCCAATGTGCCATGTGCCGGTCGACGCTTGAGAACAATTATTCAAACGGCAGCCCCGGAATCGGTGCGGGAATTAATACAGGTATTTTGTACCTGTTGTCCATGCCCTATCTTGCTGCAGGTATCCTAATTTATTTGTGGTATAAATCAAGCAGGAATGCCCGAAAGAACGTATCTGGCAGCGCTGGTTAAGGGGAAGTGCCCCCGATGCCGGCAGGGTGATATTTTTCAATACCCTGCGTCTAACCTCCGCCGATTCAGTATTATGAATCACGAATGTCCGCACTGTGGTGTGAGGCTTGAACCCGAACCCGGCTTCTATCAGGGCGCGATGTACGTGAGCTATGGCTTCACCGTCGGTCTGCTCACTATCCTGGCTATTTTGTTTTATCAATTCACCGACATGGGCGAATGGTTGATGATCGGAATCATCATCGGCATCTTGTTTTTGCTTGCCCCCCTCAATTACCGCTATTCGCGCATTGTTTACCTCTACCTTTTCGGTGGCCTGAAACAAAAACGGAAGCCCGAGCCGTAACCATCTTCCGCATTCCCGTTTTGCACAATCTTTGCTAACTTTAACGGTCTGCCATCTAACGCACCGCAAGTGAGAGCACGGATCCGAATCTATGTTATCCTATTCGTTGTTTTTCTCGCCTCGGGACTTATTACCCTGTATGTTACGAGCCGTCCGCGTTCGGCTTCTGATAAAGTCTCCCGCATTTCGCTCGCCCTTGAAAAGGAGTTGCAGCAAATGGATCACTACGCTGCAGGAATCATCAGTGAACTCAAGAATTCTGGCGTCAGGGAAGTTCCCCCTTCTGCGCCGTATTCATTCTATATATTCAACAATTACCGGCTAACGAGCTGGAACGACCACTTATTCGTTCCCAGGGCAAGCGCCATGACAGAAACTTTCACGGTGCGCCTGCTCAGAGATGGGAACAGCGACTATCTCGCGCGCAAATGGATCGTCGACAACAATACGTTCGTCGTCGGCATTATGCCACTGTACAGACGGTATCAAATCACCAATCACTACCTTGAACCACAGCGAAACGAAAATGTGTTCCGAAATGAGCGAGTCAGCATTCACGACCCGAGTGCTGCAGATGGGATTCCCGTTTGTGTATCAGACAACTGCCCTTTCAAGGTAACCTTCCTTTCTGCATCGGCAACAAATGAACCTTTAGGTTTGCTTGCTGTTGTGTTCATCTGGCTTGCCGTGATTACACTGCTTGTTCTGTGTTTTGAATTGCTGCAAAGGTATCTCTATCCAGATCTCGTATTTGTGATCTTTCTGGGACTGTTACTGGTAGTACGGTTTCTAATGACCGCATTGGAGTTTCCACGGTCATTTGTTGAAAGCAATTTGTTTGATCCGTTGCAGTTTGCGGCGTCACGGCTTAACGCGTCGCTGGGAGATTTACTGATCAACGAGGTTGCTTTGTTTTTTTTGTGCTTTTATCTCTTTAGAAACTTCTTTCGATTCAGGTTGCTTCGACATCTGTCAGCGTCGTGGGCCAGGTGGCTTTTGTCTTTCTTTTCAGCCACGCTTATCTTCTTTGCGATGCTCTTTCCCTTTGTAGTTGTCCAAACAATCTACAATAATTCCTCGCTGGCGTTGGGCATTTCTGAATCGCTTGAATTCAGTGGCATGCGGATAGCAGCCCTTATAGCAGTAGCACTCGCCGGTTTATGTACTTTTTTCTTTTCACATTGTTTTATCCGGATCCTGATCGGCGACGGAAACAGAGGTCGTATACTCGTTTCTTTTCTATTTGGTTCAGTCGTGTTTTTCCTGGTGAACAATTTCTCCGGACAGATTTTCCTTCCGACAGTCGTTGTTACCGTTCTTTATTTTCTCGTTGTTTATGCCCTTGATCTCACGGCAAGTCTTCGTAAACTAAGCTTCACTACCTTCACCTATTTCTTCGTTTGCATTTTCTTTATGTCGGTGAACGCAGCGTTTGCGATGCATCATTTTGCGAGACAGGAGAAGATCGCCAATATGTTCAGGTTCGGTTCGAACTACCTGGTTGAACGCGACTACTTTGCTGAATATTTGCTTCGGGACCTTTCTGAGAAAGTTGCAGCTGACGTTTTCATCCAAAGTCGGGTAGCGACACCATTTCTTTCGAAAGACGCCGTCAAGCAAAAGGTGAGGCAGGTTTTTATACCGAGCTATTTCAATAAGTATGATATCGAGATTTTTACATTCAATGCCATTGGTGAGAGCTCGGATAATCATCCTGATCGAACGCTTGGCAGGCTGTTGGCGCGATACGGAAGCCAGGGAACAAAAACAGACTATGAAGGCGTACATTTTTTGAGCAATCCAGCCGAAGATGTCTCCCAACGGTACCTGGTTGCTATCCCGGTAACGTGGATGCGTTCGCTTGCAGGTTATGTCGTGATCGAGCTGTCGCTAAAAAAGGTTATTCCGGAAAGCGTTTATCCCGAACTTCTCGTTGATAACCGGTTTCTGGAAAGCTTCAGAACGCAGGAACTCAACTATGCCGTGTACACCGGCAACCGGTTGTTATTTAGTTCGGGATCGTTCAATTACCAGGGAATGTTTAACACATCGTGGTTCGGCGATCCTGCCCTGCACACGACAGGAATTACTCGGAATGGTTTCGATCACGTGGCTGAAGAGGATGATGCGGGACGAATCGCCATTGTTTCTTCGCAAGCAACTCCGGTGGCGTACATCATTGCCAACTTTTCGTTTCTCCTTGTAATCGGATTGAGTACAATTCTGATTTTTATCTTCCTTCAAAGCATGATAAGTTACTGGCAAGGAGGAAAGCTATATTTCGCGGCACGCATTCAGCTGTTCCTTAACCTTGCCTTCTTCCTGCCACTCGTGATTGTAAGCGTTATGAGTTTACGCGTGACAAACAAATCGTCAGAAAATCAGATGTATCAGGAATATCTTTCACGCACGCGACGGTTCAGTGAACAGATTGCTTCCCAACTTCACCGAAGTCTTGTTACGTCCTTTGAACCAATGAGCAGCTTTGCCAACGACCTGACTGATCTGGCCGCATTGGCAAACCTTGATGCTAACATTTATTATATAAACGGTACGCTACTCGGGACAAGTCAACCCCTCATTTTCGAGAATAATTTGCTTTCCGGTTATTTGAATCCATCCGCATTCAGAAGGATAAAAAATGGTGATGATTTGTTTATCGAGGTCGAGAAGTTGGGCAGGCTTGAGTATTATTCCGCGTATGCAGCGCTCAAGGCCCCAACGAGCGGGGCAGTTATCGGAATTGTGGGCGTTCCGTTCTTTCAATCGGTCTACTCCTACGAGAAAAATCAGATTGGTATACTGGCGAATATCCTGAATATTTTTGCACTTGTCTTCGTGATTCTGGTGGCGCTTTCGTATTTCGTTACACGATGGTTGACATTCCCGTTAACCTTTATTACGCAATCGTTGCGAAGGACATCATTGACAAAGACCAATCAACCCCTCGTTTGGAAGAGCGACGACGAGATTGGATTAATGGTTAAAGAGTACAACCAAATGTTGTACTCGCTCAGTGAAAGTAAAGCTGAACTTGAGCAGACACAGCGTGAAAGCGCCTGGCGCGAAATGGCCCAGCAGGTTGCGCACGAAATCAAGAATCCGCTGACGCCCATGAAGCTCACACTACAGCAACTTGAGCGGTCGATTGAAAACGGGAAAGCGGGACCCGAAAAGGTTCAAAAAGCTGTGGCTTCACTGCTGGCACAAGTCCATACATTGAATGATATCGCTTCTTCATTCAGCGCCTTTGCAAAAATGCCGGAGCCCGTTATGAAGCCGCTTGAAATAACGGCGCTGTTGCGACGTATTGTTGATCTCCACAGCCATGAAGGCGAACTTCGTCTCGACGTCTCCCCAGGTGAAATTTGGATACACGGAGATGAACAACTTCTTGGAAGAACATTCAGCAACATTATATTGAATGCTTTTCAGTCGGCGGTACCCGGTGACGTGATCAAAGTTGATGTGAAGGCGACAACGAAGGCAGAACGCTTGACGATTACCTTTCAGGACAATGGTCGGGGAATTGAGCCGGATGTCGCAGGAAGTATTTTCACCCCTCACTTCACAACCAAAAAATCCGGTTCGGGCCTTGGACTCGCTATTGCCCGTCAGGCGATTGAACACATGAAAGGCCGGATCTGGTTCACAACAGAACTGGGCAAAGGATCGGTATTCTACATTGAACTGCCGCTGGCAAAGGATGGGCCATTATCCGCCTCATGAGCCGGTCTCGGGAAGCTCATTGCTCACGTACATTTTTCCATTGAGCATTGAAGGATGTTCAGCGATCCTCACGTCTTTATAGGTTGATACAACCGCGATGTCGGGCGCATTCTCCTTCTTGCGAACCTCTTCGCGGACAGCTACGCTTTCATCCGGTGAAACGACCAGGTAGAGCGGTGGCTCGCCGCGATGTTCCTTTTTATAGTTCTCGATTAATGCATCGACGCGTGCCAGTAGATCCATATTGTCTTTTTCAGCTACCCGCAAAAATGTGATGCCTGTCTGCTGAACTGGCACCCATTTTTCAGGTTTCCAGGTTGAACTTATTTCAACGTATGAATCTGAAATCTGCTGTTGGTGGACTTGCAGGCGCATGTGCACTCACTTTGATAAATGAAGGCATTGCCCTGGTAGACAAGAAAGCTCCGCGTCTTGATCTTCTCGGAATGAATGCTGCTGCAAAACTGGTTAAATCGCCTGCATCGTCACCTGTGATGAAGAACCTGTTTCCGGTTACTCTGGTTGGAGACCTTGTGAGCAATTCATTCTATTACGGACTTGCCGATGGAGCCTCCCCGCAACGCACGTTGATTCGCGGGGCGTTATTGGGATTTGGAGCCGGTATTGGTGCCGTTGCGCTGCCGAAGCCTATGGGACTGGATGAACGGCCTACGAATCTTACGACACGCACCCAGGTGATGACAGTTCTCTACTATGTAGCTGGTGGACTTATCGCGGCAGCAGCGATCAACGCGCTCGGAGGCAAAAAGGGGTAGGACAGGGCTCTGGCGGCAGATTCGGGTGGAGCGTTGCACGAGGATTCAACATGTACTTCAATTTTAATCGCGATACTGCCTGCTTCATGTTAAGAAAATCACTAACAACGGATCCCATTCTTATAATCGAAGATGACCCCGACGACCAGTACCTCATGGAAAGAATACTGCGACGCCTGAATGTTAACTCTGAATTGATTTTCTTTTCAAACGGAAAGGAAGCACTTGACCACCTTTTGACCACCGAGAAGAGAACCTTCCTTATTTTCTGCGACATTAATCTGCCCCTTATGAATGGCCTTGAACTTCGCGCGCGAATTTGTGGCGATGAGTTCCTTCGACGAAAGAGCATACCTTTTGTGTTCATATCGACCGCCGCAAACCACGCCGATGTTGCTCTGGCCTATGAGATGACTGTGCAGGGTTTCTTCCAAAAAGAAAACACCATCGAGGAAATGGAAGACACCATGCAAACCATTATCGGATACTGGAGCAAGTGTAAACATCCTAACCGATGGGCAGTCAAGACTTGAAAACGCTACCTACCACAAATAGACCAATAGCAGGAGACCGACGAAAAGGAGACAGATTGTAAGCAAAAGCGTGAGTACAATTCCGGATGTGTATTTGCCTTCGAAGAGTTGTTTCTCCACTTGTCGATATCGAAAAAAGGCGAGAACGGCTATCAATATAGCGAGTACTACGAGTGCAATACCTGCTTTGTAGGAATACCCGGCATCGGGCACAACGATCTTTCCGTCGGCAAGAAGTGCAATTTGATCCACGAATAAGCTGAACTTAACTGCGACGAAACCGAAAGCCATGATCGCAATACCAGTCCTGATCCACGCCAGAAACGTGCGTTCATTAGCCAGAGAATCTGTAGGAGTTGGCCTTTTCTTTTCTTGCGGCTCAGTCATCGTGATTTGAATGATGTATTGATTTGATAACGAAATCTATTTCAATTCAATCCTTCGCCCTTCCTTTGCCGACAACTTTCCGGCTTCGAGAATCTCTACAACAAGCATGTTGTTCTCAAGTGCAGATAAATCAGACGGTTTAACTGTGATTTCACCTCTGACGACAGCGGCCAGATATGCGAACGGGTCATGGAATGGTTTAGGTAATTCCGCTGACGCATTATTTTTCTCTGGTTGTTCAGCCACTTTGACGCGAACGCCGGCCCTGTCCGCGATAACATATCCACCAGTTGCATATACCTCCATATCCTTGCGACCAAACGGCCAGTTCCACGACGCCTGAATGATGACTTGTGCCTTGTCATACGCTAGTATGATGGTAGCTTCGTCATCCACTTTGGGGTAAACGTCGGGTTTGAATTGTTGTGTAACGGCGAACACGGCATCAGGTCGCTTGCCCTTCATCAGCCATGTTGCAAGATTAGCGCCGTAGCATCCGAAATCGGTTATCGCTCCGCCTCCGTTCTTCACCGGATCAGTAAGCCATTCAAGAAACTCTTTGTTCACGCCAATTTCCTTTGGTCCCTGATGACCATCATGTATTACGATCTTTCGAATTGGGCCAAGGGTGGTTAGTTCTTTAACGACATCTGCATTGCTTCCGTACCACGTCGTCTCATAATTGGTTAGCAGGTGAATCCCATGTTGACGCGCGAGCTTTTCCATTTCCCGTGCATGTTCAACACTGACTGCAAGAGGCTTTTCAACCATTACATGTATTTTTCGTGGCGCACATATTCTTACCACTTCGAGGTGTTCGTAAATGCTGTTGAAGGCAGTGACTGCTTCCGGGTTAGTCTTCTCGAGCATGATCTTCAGTGAGGGATACCACAACGACATTGGGAGGTTGTGCTGCTTCAGAAAGCGTTCCGCAAGTTCCTTATTGGGTTCCGAGATCCCTACGATCTCTATATCGCCGTCATGAGCGCGGCCAAGTATCCAATGGACGTGTGTGTGTGTCAGTCCGGCAACGGCGATCCGGAAAGGCTTGCGCTGTTGTGCCTGTACCGACAGTATCGCGAGCATGGCAATCATGAAAAGGACGGTTTTCATAAGGCGGCGGTTTCGTATCAAGTTAGATTTTTTAGTTTCAACAGCAACCATTGATATGGGATTTTTGTATTCGCCGGATACGACCAGAAGAGGATGTTACATCCGGCAGGCTCTTGTTTCGACACGTACGGAAATGTTCGTTTTGTTCCGACTACCTATCGTTGCTTCGGGTTCAGGTTCATCGAATAGCTTATTAAACGAATACGTATGCGAGGCTGAGGTATATTTCAGCTTACTTCGTTGTCTTCCCTTTCTTTCCCTTTGGTGTTTCCTTCTTCGGGAAGATGGTTTTGAAGCACGCCCATGGTGTCATAGTTCCGCCATCGGAGTCTTTCTTGTCGGTATAGTAGCCATCGAGAAAACTCCTGGTGTCCGACCATACTGTTTGAACAATTCCCTGGAAGCGCGCGCTCATTTCAGGTGTGGAATTGCGAATGAAAGTGTCCATGTCTTCAACCTGCCATTGCGCTACGCCAGGGTTCCGCCAGGGACAGGTTACGACATCGAATCCCTTCATTGCAAAAAGTACTGCAGTTTTGTCGGCGCGTTCATAGTGCCAGTCACAGATCATGACGTCTTTCGGAATCATGTCGATAGCGCGGTGCGTGTTGTTCATACTGGCTTCCCACATTCCAAGTCCGGTTTCCTTTCCGTCAATCAATCGATCGCCCCAAATCCAAAGGCGGCGACCGCGGGTTGCAAGGTGATCGCGGATACGACGGACTTCTCCTGCAAATAGCTCGGCCTTGTCTCGCCCGCTGCACCGTGGGCACTTATCGTCGCCAATGTAAAACACTTCATCCATGCCAGCATGGAAGCCTTCTGATTCAAAAGCATCGCAAACCTCGTCGACGAGGTCAAATACCACTGCGTGCACATCAGGGTGCAGCGGACAATAACTCTTGCAGTACAGCCCATCGGCATTAGGCCAGTTGTATTTCTCCGGCATTTCGACATGGGGAGTCTCATCGAACTGAGGGTATACTTGCAACAGATTGTTGAGCTGCCCTGCCCACGATTGATGACCCAATAAGTTAATTTGAGGAATGAGTTTTATTTGATGTCGTTTGCACAGTGCGACAAGTCGCTTTACCTCTTCCTTTGACAATGTGCTGCTATCCCTTAGTTCAGGTCGCTTCTCAAACGCATAGTTATAGTCAACCCGAAGGATCAACACATTAACTTGTCGCGGCGCGAGTTCCTGTTCAATGAACCGCTCGAAGGCGGGAAGCTCAGGTGACACTGGCGCGGCGATACAAAAACCGCGGAGTGGAAATTGTGCCACATTTGCGGCCTGTTGCGCCTGCGCAACGCATAGGTTATACGTAAGAAGGATAAGTAAGGCAATTCTGATCATGATATTTGTCGCAGGTTATCAACGACGCGAACTATTTCGGATTGCTGGGTCTGACTTCAATTTTGCTTGGGAGTGTTCGCGGATTCATCTTCAATAGGTCAGCGACCATTTGGCCGATGTCTTCCGGCTGAATCTTCCAGCTGTCACTTTCGGCGGGTTCTGCGCCGTTGAAATGTGTCGACACCGAACCAGGCATTATCGTCGACACCTTAATACCGCATTTTCTAAGATCGAGCATAATCGCCTGGGTGAATCCCACCAGACCAAACTTGCTCGCATTGTACGCAGATCCGCCAGCGAAGAAATTCGTTCCGGCAAGGCTTGCTATCGTGATGATATAACCTTTGGAATCCTTCAGTGCCGGAATACACGCTTTCACACTGAAGAAGACACCGGTAAGATTAGTGTCAATCGTCTCGTTCCATTGTTCTGTAGTCAGGTTTTCAATCGAACCAAAATATCCAAGTCCGGCATTGGCGACGAGTACATCAAGACGTCCCCACTCGCTGAGTACACGCTGGACAGCTTTCTGCTGAGAAGACTCATCGCGAACATCGGCGGCGACAGCAAGAACGCTGCTTCCATTCACCTTTAAACGTGAAGCGGCCTCGTCGGCAGAAGCTTGTGTGCGACTGGTAATAGCAACCTTTGCGCCTTCTCTCAAAAGGATTTCAGCGATACCATATCCGATACCTTTACTTCCTCCGGTTATTAGTACGACTTTGTCTTTTACTGATGCCATGATTCTTTTTTTCTGCTAATTTATGAGAATCCCCGCTTGAGTTGCGACCCGGTTAAAGATTTTCCCAATGCTTCGTTTCGAACATGGCTGACTGTCTGTGTTTGTTTGTTATATTCCGCCATGTTTTTCAGAATCGCATTGATCATTTGTGTGCTTGTACCAGCCTCCCTATGTGCACAGGATGAAGTCATCATCAACGACAGTGTTAAGGTTGTGGCACTTACTGATCGCGTCTGGGTTCATGTGTGTGACCAATACTACCCGGCTTTTGGTCATTTCACAAGTAACGGCGCGATCTATATCAATGGGAGGGAAGCCGTGATCATGGACACACCGCCCACACCGGAGCAGGCCGAAGCGCTTCTTGGTTGGTTCGCATCCAGGTTTCCGGACGTACTGATAAAGGCAGTTATCATCAATCATTTTCACGATGATGCAATTGGTGGTATCTCGGCGTTTAGAAAACGGGGCATACCGGCATGGGCAAGCATCAGGACAGTCGAGGCGTTGATGGAGCGTGCCGATTCGCCGGGAGTTCCTGACCATCATTTCAAAAAGAAGATGACGATCAAGGTTGGCGACAACGAAGTTGTCAACTATTACCCGGGTCCTGCGCACACGCTTGACAATATCGTGACATGGATTCCGGGCGAACGTGTATTGTTCGGGGGCTGCATGGTGAAGGCGGTTGGGGCGTCAAAGGGCAATGTGGCGGATGCTGACATCAAATCATGGCCCCGGACCATTGACAGGGTCATGAAGCGGTTTCCGGATGCCGCCACCGTTGTACCGGGGCACGGGGATATCGGAGGTCCTGAACTTCTAAGGTATACACAGGAGCTCTTCCAGCGTTAAGGATACAATTCTTACATCGGCAGCCCGGTTTTGACGAGCGGGTGTTGGGTGAAAATTGACTAGAACAACTATCTTTGTGTTCTGCCATTTTTTAGAACCCCTATGACTTCTAACCGGTTTTTGGTCAACCTCACTATTTTTTTTGTGCTCGTTAGCAGCATAGGCTGTGATCAAATTTCCAAAAATTATGTTCGCTCGACTATTCCCCTTAATGAACAGTTCCGTTTCTTCGGCGATCATGTAATGTTCACGCGTGTTGAAAATGCGGGTGCATTTCTAAGTCTGGGTGATGATCTCGCTGTCCCTGTCAAATTCGTGGTGCTGGTCCTCGTGCCTTTTCTCGCGTTGCTCGTCGGAACGTACTTCCTGTTTATGAAGAGCAGCCTTTCAAAAAGCACAAGGATTGCACTGAGCTTTGTAATTGGCGGAGGAATTGGTAACATTTATGATCGTTACATTTATGGGTCCGTTACGGATTTCGTGCATGTAGATCTCGGTCTTATTCGAACGGGTATTTTCAATCTTGCAGACGTGTCTATTATGACAGGTGTGTTAATCATCTTTACGATGTATATCATTAGACGAAATCGTTTTGAGTCTGAGCTGAACGGTGATCCGTTGTCCTGATATTCGTTTCATACGTTGCGGAAGAATATCCGCGAAATTCCCCTAAGAAATTGGTCGATCGTTTCACCCTTTTTGCTGGCGTCAGGAAAAGGCCGACAATTATCGCAGATTATAGAGCGATTTTGCATTTGATAGCGGCACCGGGAAACGTGGTATAAATTTCGGTGATACTCGCGATAGTGCGTCGCGATGTTGTGGCGCTATCCGTTACAAGCTTTCAGTGAATACCGACGACTATATTTCTTCCAACATTCTCCAGGCCTATGCACTGGGCAGGTTGACTGCCGGCGAGTGTGCCGAGGTGGAGCAAAGGCTGACTGCCCACCCCGAATTGCGTGGTTTGTTGCTGCAGATAAAAGCTGCTCCGAAAGAGCAGGTGTCTGTTACGTATCGGCCGAAATCGCGACCCCCCGAAAAGTCCGGGTCTACGCCACCGTTACATTCTCGCATTCGGAAACTCGATCCCGAGAGATCGATCCGATTCTGGCGTATTGCTACTGCCGCTGACATAATATTGGCCCTGGTGACAACCTATGCGGCTGTGACGTTGCAAGCCAGCCTTAAGCAATCGCAGACGGCGTTTCGCGAAATGCTTGGCAGAACACTCGAACTAACGGAGGAAGTAAGACTTGCCGCGGATCTTAGCGGAGCGCGCGGGTCGTATGCGGCGGACCCGGCATATAACCATATCGTTCTACATGATCTCGGGTCGTCAAAGACTGCAGAACTTTCGTTGTTCTGGAATCAGCGAAGTAGTGAAGTTTTTCTTCAGATAAGCGCTGTGCCGGATCAGCTCAGGGAACGGCCGTTTCAATTGTGGGCAATTCGGGAGGGGAAACCTGTAAGTGCCGGAACGTTCACGATGGCTCCCGGAACAATTAAGATGTCGTCAATTGAAAATGCAACAGCGTTTATGGTTACCCGTGAGAGGAAATCTGGTCTGAATGCTTTTGACCCCACACATGTCATCCTGTTCGGGAAGTCGGGCGGTTAACTTCAGCGGGGAGCGTTCTTGAGCTTTTCAAGCAACGCCGGATTAGTGAGCACATATATTACGCCTGCGATTCCGGCGAAGATTCCAAAGAGCACGAATGAGAGACACTGAACGAGTAATCCCTTGATTGCGGATTTTATTTTTGATCCCTGGTAGAAAGTGGTGCATCCGTAAGCAAAGATCATCCAGTACACGATAAGTTGTATAGTGTTTGCACTAAATCCGTATACTGCGTAGATGACAATCGCAATCATACTTAGCCACATCACGTGACCGGCGATATAAAATGCGTAGACTGAATGTTCCAGAAAGTTGTATCCGCTTTTGCGGAAGAACAGCCATGCGAGAGCTGCAGTGATGGGAATTTGCAAAAAAGAAAACAGCCGCATATGCTCGATTACTACTTTAGAAAATTCCTCCGAAAGTTGCTGCTGCTCTGCCGATTGGTTTTCAACGAAAGGTGATGATTCATTTGAAAATTCGTAGACGTCAACTTCGAGAAATTGAGTTAGCAGCAGAAAGAGTGTGAGTGTGAAGAAGAAATAACCGACAGGTCCTACATAACGCACGCGATTTCCCTGGACAAATATTTTGGCGACATTTCCGGGTGCGACTGTCAGGTCGCGCAAAGTCCGGGGAAACAATCCATCAAATCCGAAAACCCGGCTTTGAAAGTCTGTGTACAG
>JAEZDW010000268.1 GCA_023417955.1 Bacteroidota bacterium | reverse complement strand
GTATGCGGTCATCCAATGTGTTTTCAAAGCTGATGGTCGGCCCGGCAGACTGGAAGAAAGCCTGAATCGCATTTGTGCAGAGGCGGAAAAAGCTGTGCGCGCCGGCAAGAGAATATTGATATTGTCGGATCGCAAAATCAGCGATGATTATGCCCCGATTCCTTCATTGATTTCTGTCGGAACGATTCACCATTTCCTTGTTGAAAAACGGATTCGCACAAGCGCCGGCCTTGTTGTCGAAGCTGGTGACGTGTGGGAAGTGCATCACTTCGCAACGATCATTGGTTATGGAGCGAGTGCGGTGAATCCGTATATGGCGCTTGAGACCATCCACTTCATGAACAAGCAGGGGATGTTTAACAAGAACCAGACTGATGATGAAGCATACGCGAATTATCAAAAGGCAATCGGAAGCGGTTTGCTGAAGGTAATGTCGAAGATGGGAATCAGTACACTCCAGTCCTATCAGTCAGCACAGATATTCGAAGCAATTGGATTGGGTAGTGATGTTATTGAACGTTGCTTCCGTGGAACGATAAGCCGCATCGAAGGACTCTCTTTTGATGACATCGCTCACGAAGTAATCATCCGGCATAAACTCGCATTCCATACGGAAGCGAGGGAACTTCAGGTCGGAGGTGTCTATCAATGGAAAAGACGTGGTGAGAAGCACCTTTTCAGCCCGGAGGTTATCCACCTGCTTCAGCATTCAACGAAGACGAACAATTACGAGCTGTACAAAAAGTACACGCAGAAAATAAACGATCAGACAAAAGATCAACTTTCAATCCGTGGGTTGTTCGAATACAAGAAACGCAACCCGATACCACTGAGCGAGGTGGAGCCCGAAGAGGAAATACTAAAACGCTTCGCAACAGGTGCAATGTCATTCGGATCGATTTCGCATGAAGCCCACTCTACCCTCGCGATTGCCATGAACCGAATTGGTGGAAAAAGCAACAGCGGCGAAGGTGGCGAAGACGATATTCGTTTTGAACGAAAGGAAAACGGCGACTGGGAACGTTCTGCAATTAAGCAGGTAGCATCCGGAAGATTTGGCGTGACAAGTTATTATCTGGCAAACGCCGATGAGATTCAGATCAAGATGGCTCAAGGCGCAAAGCCGGGTGAAGGCGGCCAGTTACCTGGTCATAAAGTTGACGAATGGATCGGACGCGTGCGTCACTCAACACCCGGTGTTGGTCTGATTTCACCGCCGCCTCACCACGATATTTATTCTATTGAAGATCTCGCGCAGCTGATTTACGATCTGAAGAACGCAAACAGACAGGCGCGCATCAACGTAAAACTGGTTTCGCAGGCAGGTGTCGGTACCGTTGCCGCGGGTGTGGCAAAGGCGAAAGCGGATGCAATTCTTATTTCCGGAGCCGATGGCGGAACCGGAGCATCGCCACTTTCTTCGGTGCGTCACGCAGGACTGCCCTGGGAACTTGGACTTGCAGAGGCGCACCAGACACTTGTAAAGAATAACCTCCGTAGTCGTGTTACTCTCCAAACCGATGGTCAGATTCGTACCGGTCGCGACATTGCCATTGCCGCAATGCTCGGAGCCGAGGAATGGGGTGTTGCAACGGCAGCGCTGGTGGTCGAAGGTTGTATTATGATGCGCAAATGCCATCTTAATACATGTCCCGTCGGAATCGCTACGCAGGATAAGGAACTTCGTAACTTGTTTACGGGTAACCCCGATCACGTTGTAAATTTCTTCCGCTTCCTCGCAAAAGACCTGCGTGAAAACATGGCAGAGCTTGGGTTCCGTACCGTAAATGAGATGATCGGAAGAAGCGATCTGCTACGTGTCCGCAAGGATATCGACAACTGGAAGATCAAGAAACTCGACCTTTCGCCGATCCTCCATTGGGAGCCAGGTAGCGAGTACGTTGGATTGTACAAGCAGATCGAACAGGATTTCGAACTCGAGAAAGTACTCGATTGGAAACTTGTTGAAGCAGCACGCCCGGCACTCGATGAATGTGAACCGGTTTCCGAAAAGTTCCTCATCAAGAATACGGACAGATCCGTTGGCGCATTGCTCTCTAACGAGATTTCCAAAAAATACAAAGGTCCGGGACTCCCTGAAGATACGATACACTTCCAGTTCAAAGGTTCCGCCGGACAAAGTTTTGCCGTATTCGTTGCTCCCGGAGTGACGTTTGAACTTGAAGGCGAAGCGAATGACTACTTTGGTAAGGGACTGTCAGGCGGAAAACTGATTATCTATCCCGACAAAGAGGCAACCCTCAAGCCGGAGGACAACATCATCATTGGTAACGTTGCATTCTACGGTGCGACGTCCGGCGAAGCATTCATTCGCGGACAAGCTGGTGAACGCTTCTGCGTACGCAACTCTGGTGTAAGAGCAGTGGTTGAAGGCGTGGGAGATCATGCATGCGAATACATGACCGGCGGACGCGTAGTAGTCCTGGGTAGAACAGGGAAGAATTTCGCAGCCGGAATGAGCGGTGGAATTGCTTATGTGTTCGATCCCGAGCATAACCTCGAGAAACTCTGCAACCGTGAAATGGTGGAACTCGAAACCATGGAACCGGAAGATAAGGAAGAGGTACGTGCAATGATCCAAAAGCATTTTAAATACACAGGCAGCGATCCTGCAGAGTGGATTCTGGAAAACTGGGAAGAGGCGTCAGAGCACTTCGTTAAGGTTATGCCGCAGGATTACAAGGCTGTACTTCTCAAGCAGAAGAAGAGTACGAAACCTACGGCCTCGGTGATGGACGCCCCAAAAGCCAAAATCAAGTAAAATTACAATCAGACTACAACCACCAGATTATAATGGGACAAATAGACGGGTTCATGAAATTTAACCGCGAAATGCCAAAATCGCGGGATCCAAAGGAACGAATCAATGACTACAAGGAGATTTATTTTCCGCTCGAGAAGGAAAAGGTAAAACAGCAGGCCGCACGTTGTATGGACTGCGGTGTACCTTTCTGCCACAACGGATGTCCGCTCGGGAATAACATTCCCGATTTCAACGACGCCGTTTACAACGGAAAGTGGGAAGAAGCGATTCGCGTACTGAGCAGCACAAATAACTTTCCTGAATTTACGGGACGAATATGTCCGGCGCCATGTGAAGCGAGTTGCGTGCTTAGTATTAACAACAACCCCGTCACGATTGAATACATTGAGAAGACAATCGCAGAACAGGCCTTTGAAAAAGGTTATATCAAACCGAATCCTCCGAAATCAAGGACAGGCAAAAGAGTGGCAGTTGTAGGATCGGGCCCTGCCGGGCTTGCCGCCGCTGCCCAGCTTAATAAGGCTGGCCATTGGGTAACTGTCTTTGAGCGCAGTGACCGGATTGGCGGACTGCTGCGTTACGGAATCCCCGACTTCAAACTTGAAAAAAGTGTAATCGATCGCCGACTGCGCGTGCTCGAGCAAGAGGGTATAATTTTCAGAACGAATGCGCATGTTGGTGTAAACATCAGCGCCGCGCACCTTCGCTCGGAATTCGATGCCATCGTAGTATGCGCGGGTGCATCCGCGCCTCGTGACCTTCCGATTCCTGGCCGTCAGTTAAAAGGCGTTCACTATGCGATGGAGTTCCTGTCGCAGCAGAATAAGCGCGTTGCGGGTGACCGGATTTTCAGTGGAGAAATCCTCGCTACAAATAAGAATGTACTTGTGATCGGTGGGGGTGATACAGGTTCGGATTGCGTAGGAACGTCGAATCGCCATGGAGCAAAGTCGGTGTCGCAAATTGAACTTCTCGCAAAACCGCCTCAGAAGAGAAACGATCTGACGAACCCGTGGCCGCTTTGGCCGATGGTGCTGATGACGTCGTCTTCACACGAAGAAGGCGTTGACCGCCAATGGGCAATTCTGACCAAGGAGTTCGTCGGTGACAATAATGGACGTCTGACAGGATTAAAAGTCGTCGACATTAAGTGGGGCGTTAACGCACAAGGCAAAATGGGTTTTGAAGAAATCCCTGGCACGGAACGGGTTCTCCCTTGTGAACTTGCACTTCTGGCTATCGGCTTTGTCGGTGCTGAAAAAGGAGGCCTTGTAGATGAATTGAAAATAGAACTTGATGAACGCGGAAACATCAAGTCTGATAATTATATGACTTCACAGGAAGGGATCTTTGCTGCCGGTGACGTGCGCAGAGGTCAGTCCCTGGTAGTGTGGGCGATTTCGGAAGGACGCGAAGCGGCAAGAGCAGTTGACACCTGGCTCATGGGCTCGTCAAACCTTGAAGCGAAAGACGAATCGTTTGTCCACATTGAACAAAGTGCCTGATTAGCTTGCCAAGGCTTTTTCCAGACCCTGCCTTCCAGCAGGGTCTTTTTTTTTGAGCCATTTGAACGGATTCGCCTTTTCGCCTGTTACGTGTGAAAACAAATAGAATCACTATTTTTGGCCACAGAAAAAAATCAAATAAAGGTGTCGAAGAAAACGGTAAAGGTCGGCACAGTTCAAATGAGCTGTTCCGCTAACCCTGATGAAAACCTGAAAAAGGCAATTGCAGGTATCCGGCAGGCAGCGTCGGAAGGCGCACAAATCGTTTGCCTGCAGGAGTTGTTTCGCTCGCTCTACTTCTGCGATGTAGAGGACTATGACAACTTCAAGCTGGCCGAACCGATTCCGGGACCTTCGACAAACACGCTCAGTGAGCTCGCAAAAGAGTTGGGTGTCGTAATAATCGCGTCTTTGTTCGAGAAGAGGGCGGAGGGTTTGTACCATAACACAACTGCCGTGCTCGACGCGGACGGAACCTATCTCGGCAAGTATCGCAAGATGCATATTCCGGATGATCCCGCTTACTACGAAAAGTTTTACTTCACCCCCGGTGATCTCGGTTATAAAGTTTTCAAAACAAAGTTCGCAACCATCGGCGTGCTTATCTGCTGGGATCAGTGGTATCCTGAAGGCGCACGGATTACTTCGCTTATGGGTGCCGAAATTCTGTTCTATCCGACAGCAATCGGTTGGGCAACCTCTCAGGACGAGGCGACGAACGTTGAACAGTTTAATGCATGGCACACGATTCAGCGTAGCCATGCCGTTGCGAATGGCGTTCACGTGGTTAGCGTAAACCGGGTCGGACTTGAGCAGCAGGGCGCAATGAAATTCTGGGGAGGATCGTTTATCGCGAACCCGTTTGGATCCGTCCTTTATCAGGGAACGCATGACAAAGAGGAGGTACATGTTGAGGAACTCGACCTGAGTAAAACAGATCGCTACCGCACGCACTGGCCATTCCTGAGAGACCGTCGTATTGACTCTTACGAACCGATAACAAAGCGATACATCGACCAGGATTAGTTTCCCGAACCCGCGTAACATGACAACATCGTCTCTATCCGGTACACCGGATTACAAAGCGTTCGCCGGTGATAAGACGCCTCGCGAACTCGGTTACTATTTCCCTGCGGAGTTTGCACCTCAATCCGCGATGTGGCTCAGCTGGCCTCATAAGGAAGCATCATGGCCCGGAAAAATTGAAACCATTTATCCTGTTTATGCTGAGTTCATAAAACTTGTGGCTGAAGGTCAACGCGTGAAAATTAATGTCGTTGACGAGGCAATGAAATCGAAGGCACTTGGCCATCTGGAAAGAGCAGGTGCTGATCTTTCACAGGTGGACTTGCTGTTGCATCCAACAAATGACGCGTGGTGCCGCGACCATGGTCCGGCGTTTCTCGTGAACCGCGACGCGGAATACAAAAAGATTATCGTCGACTGGGGATATAACGCCTGGGGAGATAAGTATCCACCGTACGATCTTGATGATAACATTCCTACGCGCATAGCAGCTTACTACGGAATTCCGGTAGTTTACCCCGGCATCGTGATGGAAGGAGGCTCGGTTGATTTCAACGGTATGGGTACTGTACTCACAACCACATCCTGCCTTCTCAATAAGAACCGGAACCCTCATCTTAACCAGCAACAACTGGAGAAGTTTCTCGCCGACTACTACGGTGTAAGCAACATTCTCTGGCTCGGTGATGGTATCGTGGGCGATGACACGGATGGACATATTGACGACATCACACGTTTTGTAAATCAGGACACCGTTGTTACCGTTATTGAAGAAAATCGCAATGACGAAAATTACGAGCCGCTACGGGAAAATCTTAAGCTTCTCAACCGACTGCGGCTGGAATCTGGAAAACAAATTAACGTCGTTGAACTTCCGATGCCTGCTCCCGTAGTATACGAGGATCAGCGTCTCCCCGCTTCGTACGCAAATTTCTATATCGCGAACAAGTATGTCATTGTACCGGTCTTCCGTGATAAAAATGATGATCGCGCGCTTGATGTTATTCAACAGTGCTTTCCTGACAGGAAGGTAATTGGACTCGATTCAGTTGACATCATTTGGGGTCTTGGTTCGTTCCACTGCCTCAGTCAGCAGGAACCCCTCGTTTGAGAGAACGTGCGAGGCCGAAATAATCCCGTTATTTTCTGATGTATTGCTGCCTGGCAGCAGCCAAACGTCAAAACCTGAATTATCGGGTATTGACCATTGATAACTTGCGCCATGAACGACCCATGACTGGACAAAGACTGGACAAAGAGTGGAGGCAGAGTGGACAGAGACTGGAGGCAGAGTATACCTGGAATAGGAGAAGAGTAGAGGAAGAGTGGACAGAGAGTGGAGGATGCATACCGGATCACCTTAGAAATCAGGGCTGATCGATCAAGGATTCTTTTCGCTCAATCGCGATTTCTATGGACGTCCCTCCGGTGAAATTTGAGTGCGCCCACAATGTCGTGGACCCCAGGCGCGTAGCACAATTTAATTGCGGTGCTTAAAAGATTGAACCCCTGAAGGAGTAACACAGTAATGCAGTGGAACATCCCCGGCATTAATATCGGAGATGGCGGCGGCAGCATCGAACAATGACAAGCCCACCCGCAATGCATCAGGTCTGCATTGTGAAAGAAACCGATCATAATATCCTTTCCCATAGCCGACGCGGTTACCCTGATGGTCGAAAGCCAGAAGAGGGATCAGGATCATATCAATTGACTTCACATCAGCACGAGGTGCGTCAACCGGTTCGGCAATCCCCCACTTGTTTTCAACCAATGATGTTTCAGGAGTGAGAGCAAAGTGTTCGAGTTCGGCAGTACCCTGTTTTACCTTCGGCACACAAATGAGAACATCAGGGTGGGCAGCGTTAATCTTTGAAATGATAATACGCGTATCCGGTTCATTGTTCACGGGGATAGGCAGAAACGTATGCAGCACCTTCAATGTACGAAAGTCGAAAAAAGTCAGAAGGTGGTGAGAGAGGCTGCTGCTAAGGCTTTGAACTTCCTCGTGATTTAATTCCTTACGTTTTGCCAGGTACATCGACCGCAATTCTTGCTTTGTCATTGCGAGGATTTGATCGCTAAAATAAGACAATGGGGCGACTATTCCTTGCTGGCAAATGCCTGGTGGCTTTGTGTTACGAGTTGCTCAAGGAAGGCAATCACCTCTTGCTGCGTCTTGACTGAAAAGTTTGCAACGCTTTGACCGCGTCCAACCTTGATAGTGACGGCCCGGTCATTTAACGCGCGGAACATGTCTTCATCCGTTTTGTCGTCGCCGACGGCCATAACGAAGTCGTACTCACCTTCGTCAAGTAACTTAAGGGCTGCTGCGCCCTTGTCAATACCGGCCACACGGACTTCAATAACTTTGTTACCGTCGATGACCTGAAGCTGGGCATTGCGGATAAGGTGGTACAGGTTGTCGAGCAACTCGCGCGAACGCGTGAATCCGGCATCGGGTTCAACGTTTCTATAATGCCACGCGAGTGTGTGATTTTTTTCTTCGACAAATGATCCGGGGCAGCGCTTGCAGAACATTTCCATTGTAGGGCGGATCAGAGGCTTCCACTGTTGATCGAATTCGCGTCGAAGCTCCCAGGTGTCTTCTTTCCGGCGGATAGCCGCCCCGTGTTCAGCAACCAGATTTATCGGCAGATGGCCAAACCATTCCTCAAGGGTGGCAGCATCCCGGCCGCTGATAATTGAAAGATTCGTTCTCGGGTCTGCACTTAAATGGGAGATCAGATTCAGGAGTGTACTCCCGGGAACGGCTTCCCTCGGGTGTTTTGCGAATCCAACGAGTGTGCCGTCATAGTCCAGCAGCAGCAACCTTTGTTCGGCATTAATGTACTGCCGGATGATCTCGTGCTTGGTATCGCTTGTCAGGAACTTCTGATTATCCTGCTCCTGGTGTATTCGGATTTCACTCAATTGCTGGAAGAAATCATGAACCCAACTCAGCACATCATAACTCTTCAGACGTTTCTGCATGAGTTGAAGCTTAGTTTCCTGTTCATCTTCCGGCATGGTGAGTGCTTGCTCGATCGCAGAGGCCACTTCATACTTGTCAAGCGGATTCACAAGGATCGCCTCGCCCATCTCCGAAGCGGCGCCGGCGAGTTCACTTAAGATCAATACTCCTCGATTCTCCGTACAGCATGCGACGTATTCCTTCGCAACGAGATTCATACCATCGCGCAAAGGAGTTATAAGGCCGACATCAGCAGCCAGATACAAAGAACACATTTCTTTAAAAGGCAGGTGGCTGTACCGGTAGATGATAGGTTGCCATGATAATGTGGAATAGTTTCCATTTATTCTTCCCACCTGCTCCTCAATCAGTTTTCGCCGTTCGTTATATTTTGAAATGATTTGTCGCGATGGCACGACTGCCAAAATGAACACTACCTTCTCGCGCCACTCGGGATGATCAGCGAGAAATTGTTCAAAACCATCAAGACGGTGCGTTACGCCTTTGGTATAATCCAATCTGTCGACTGAGAAGATTATCTTTTTGTTCGTGAAGTTGTTGACGACGGTATTCTTGTTTTCAACAACCTCGGGAAGCATGGCGGTATCGTGGAACAGATCGTAGTCAATCCCCAGAGGAAACAGCTCCGCCTTGATAAGGCGGCCTTCGTAGCCGATAACACGGTAATGGTGATCTAACCCCATGACCATACGCACTGCCTTCAGAAAATGCTGGACATATTCGGAAGTGTGAAAACCGATTAGGTCGGCACCGAGCAAACCTCTTATGATCTTTTCTTTCCAGGGCCCGTGCAAAAGGCGGAAAATTTCGAAGGACGGAAACGGTATGTGCAGGAAGAAACCTATTGTTGCGTTCGGAATTTTTTCACGGATCATCGCCGGCAGGAGGAAAAGCTGATAGTCATGCACCCAGATCGTATCACCAGGCTGATAAATTTCCATCAGCTTATCGGCGAATTGCCGGTTCACGGTCTCGTACATTTCAAAAAATTCCTTGTCGTAGATGACGAATGAAGGGAAATAGTGAAATAGCGGCCATAGCGTTGCATTGCAGAAGCCGTTGTAATACTTACTATAAACTTTAGAATCGACAAAGATGGGTTCAACGCGAAAGTTCTCGCTGCCCGAAGGCTTATATTTCTCCCATCGCCTTTGTGGAAAGTCGGCGGAGCCAAGCCAGATCTTCTGGCTGTACTCAGCTTCGTCTGAACTGCCTTCGAAGTAGCTTTTTAAAGCAGTGACTAAACCGCCATCGCTTTGTTTGAGGTATATTTTACTTCCCTTTTCAAGCAATTGAAAAGGAAGTCGATTGGATATGATTATCAGTCTTTTAGATTCTTGCTCTGCCATTCACAACTTTTTTCTCCGAAACGATTAAAGATACAAAAGCCTGCCCGATTGAAGGGCAGGGTATTAGATGGGTAGACCTATGGTTCCATCAATGGAACACTAAAAAAAGATGCCAGCGGCAGTACTGTAATGATGTTTAACCATCTCATAAAATTCCGACTTCAAACGTCACAAATCGGCTAATAATTCGCTTGCGACTCTTCCACTTTTTAACTTCCCGTTCCCGGGCATAAGCCTGCTCTTTGGTGGGATAGAGTTCGGTGTAAACGACCAATCATTGGTTCTACCAGTGAACCCTTTGTGATTTGAATTATGTTCGGAGGCGCTCTTCCATTGGTTCAGTGCAATGACCAATGTAATAGGAGTCAATAGAATCGGAGTAGAGGATGTAAAATGTAGCTGGCATAAAACGGTAAAGGCCCTTACGGGCCTTTGATGATGT
>JAEZDW010000257.1 GCA_023417955.1 Bacteroidota bacterium | reverse complement strand
GTTCCAGAGTACGTCGTGAAACCCCTCAGCTATGCGCCAGTGCCCCAGGGAATGAAACAACACGGTGTTGGGATCACCTGATTCGTTGGAATGAAACTCATAAAAAAGCGAGTGCCCCGGATGGTCGGGATCCTGAAGTTCTTCAAGCTCACGGTTCAAATGTGACACCTGATTGTTTTCAAGAATGGGTACGCCCGACAGATAGCCGTTTTCGTTGAAAAATGCAATCGCTTCATCGGGCAGTGCATATTTTTCCCAGGCCGACTCTGCGTCAAGCCGGGGAAACAGGTCTGAAATGAGGCTGTGGTGCGCTGCGAGGTCTCTTTCCATAGTCGAATGTTGATATTTGCAGTAAGCTAATCCAAACCCGAAAAGACAACAACCTCACTAAACCCGGATGCCATTCTCCGGTTAGTCTCCGGCAACAAAAAGTTGAACTTCACGCATATTCCACGGTACTTCGAATACATGGGGTTTCCCTCTTCGTTCACCGTTTACAGGTACCTCAGATGCGGTTAACGTTATTCGCAGAAACTTCGCCGGTGCTGGCTCAAAACGTATAACGCTCTGGTTGTTGATTCCCTTTCCTTTCGCGATCACCTTTGTCCAATTGGTTCCGTCGGTTGAGAGTTCGATGTCGTATTCCTTGGGATACGTAGTTAACGGCGGTGGTGCTTTCTCCCCCCATCCCCGTCTGATCGTTGGTGAGAAGAAACTGATTTCGGTTAACCGCGCTATCTGTGGAAGTTCAACCTGGAAATACATCCCTGCCTGCTGAGTTATCCCGGTTGTCCAGCCTTCAAATGTAAACGCCCCCTTCGGCGATGCCGTGCTGCCCTTCCTTACGTCGGCCGTGTGGCTTGCGGTGACCTTCCATTTTTCATTATAGGGCAACGGCTGCGGTACTGCACTCCACAGTTCGTTGAATGTGTACGCTTTTTTCTGATCTGCGCTTTCTTTGCGCACGCGTGCAACATCCTCCGGAGAAACAGGTGTTGATTCATTTTCAAAATTGGTGCGGATATATGATGCAACGGCAGCGATCCATTCGTCGGAGTTGTTACCCATCGGTGCCATTAGTCCGCCTGCATAGGTCTCGCCATTGATGTCGCCGGTCATGCCATGAATAAGTACGCGTGTTACGTAGTCGGGGTGCGCCTTGACCCGCGGAGAATTTACGAGTGAAGGTGCAAGCAGTTTTCCTTCTCCGAAAGGTGTACCTGCTCCGCGCGGTCCGTGACATGTCGCACACAGGCTTTGATAAATCTGCTCCCCTTCCTCAACAAGTGCTTTTTCTTCAGGTGTAAAGTTCGGGAAGTTTCGTCCGAAGAATGCATGTACCACGGGCGGTTCAAGTACCTGCTTCCCAACGAGCTGAACGCCTGCCCGTGTATCTGTTTTAAGTATCTTCTTTACAACGGCTTCTCTGCCGGGAATATCGAGTAAACGACACGTCATCATCGCACGCATCCGTACATGAAGGTCGGGATCCTCAATCATTTTCAGGTAAAGCTTTTCAAAAGATTTATCACCGTTTTTGTACAGCGTTTCGGATACCCACATCGCCTGAATCCGGAGCCTGGGCTCTTCGTGCGTGAGCAGTTCTTTCACCAAGGACGCTGGCAACGCTCCGATTCCCTCGAGCACCCACAGTGCGTGAAAGCGTGTGCGTATGTCGGCTGCATTCTTCACAAGTTCGATAAGCGCCGGCGCAACTGATTTATCACCACGTTGCACAAGTATCTGCTGTGCCATGTCACGCCACCAGCCGTTGGGATGTTCGAGGTGTTTCAACAATTCAGCAGACGATTCCTCATACATTCGTGGTTTTTTTGTGTCGCGTTGAATGCTTTCATGCGTTAGTCGCCAGATGCGACCGAGATTGATGACTTTGTCCAGCTGGTATTGTTTGATCTTCACACGGAGATATGAACCCTCCGGAGTCCACTCACCTTCCTGAATGATACCGTGATACATATCGACAATGTACATCGTACCATCAGGCGCCGTTGCCATATCGACAGGCCGGAACAGCGGATCGAGGGAACGTATGAATTCTGATTGCTGATCCTGGTATACGTTATGAAGTATGTACAAGCCTTCGTTTTCTTCTGCACGGATCTGTCTCACGATTCGGGCCACGGGTTCACCATAAAAATACTGGCCTTTCAATTCATCCGGTAAGCGATGGCCTCTGAAAAGGTCATTACCAGAAGCTCCGGTGACACGATTGAGTGTTCCTTCAGGCATGCGAACCGCCTGCATACCGCCCTGCATATCCGCAATCTGGATGGGGGCGCCCCAGGGAATGTCAAATCCTTCTGCAAAGTTTTTTTCAATTATGTAGTCGCCGTAATGAATAGGAAATTGAAACCATGAGGGTACACCATTAGACCCGCCCTGAAACCAAAGTCTCCCATCATCGTCGTGCGTTATGCCCCATTGCGCATGGTTGGATCCTGTGGATTCGCGTACAACGCCCTGAGATGTTTCCCGTACCCGGAATGGATTCACAGTGCTGTAAAGCCAGTTATCCATTCCCCAATACAGAAATGCCTGCTGGTGTTCGACATTACCGGCGCGACCGAAGTTGTCGGTGAAGAATTCGCGCTTATCGGCCTTGCCGTCATTGTCGGTGTCGGTATACTTATAAACGATGTCGGCATTTGATTCCATTGTCAGGATACTGTTGGGGCCGACAGGCAGAACAAATCGCGGAAACACAAGACTGTCAACGAACATGCCTCCTGTTTCGTAAATGCCGTCGTTGTCGAGGTCTTCCCAACGCGAGATGCCGCTAACGGGTTCAAGCGTTCCGTGGGAGTCTACCGTAAGCATATACGAACGAAGTTCGAGAACATACATCCGCCCATTGCCATCAAATGTAATAGCTCCGGGTTGTTGGATCGCGGGCTCCGTAATCACGGGTTCCATATGATAGCCCGGTTGTAAAAGAAACTTTTCCTGCTGTTTTGCCGGCGGCAGAGGAACTACCGGTGGCTTTGGTTCAAGGTCAATACCTTTCCAGATTGCATGCGTAGTATCGGCGCCTTCCGGAAGTTCTACAATTGGCCACGACTCTTTTTTCGTCGAGCACGCAAATGCAAGAATCAGAAATGGAAGCAGTATCCTGTACGTTACTGGAAATTCAATTCGGAGAATGGTCATGGGGCGTTACTCTTTGTTAGGATCAAATAAACCAATTTGCAGTTGATAGGAAAACAACGGGAAGGAAATTATATGAGGATTGCCTGAGGAATCGGTCTCTTTTCCACAAGCGGTTGTGAAATGCCATGAAAATTCTGTACTTACCGTTCCGAATAAAATACATCGTGAAAATGAGATCACTCCAAAAGATTATAACAGTGCTTATAATAGCGCTGGCGGTAAACGCGAATGCCCAGGAAATTGGAATACAGATGGGGAGCATGCGTCAAATGTTCAGTAAAGGTATGCCTGCAACACTCGCGTACATGAAGGAGCTTGGTATTACGGAAATTGAAGGCGGCGTTCCGCGCAACATGGACCGCGAAGAGTATAAGAAGTTGCTGAAGAAATATGATTTGAAGATTGTGTCGACTGGAATAGGCTTCCCCCATTTACAGCACCCTGACAGTATTGCGAAGGCTATTTCCAACGCAAAGGATCTCGGCGCCTCATTCGTTACGTGTTTCTGGATTCCGCATGATGGTGATAACGTTACCTTTGATGACATAAAGAATGCTGTTGAGGTGTTTAATAAGGCGGGAAAGCAATTTGCAGAAAGTGGTATCACGTTCTGTTATCATTATCACGGATATGAATTCCGGGAATATGGCGAAGGGAAAAAGACGATGTTTGAATACATTATGGACAACACCCGTCCTGAATGGGTAAGTTTTCAAATGGATGTATTCTGGATCAAGAATCCCGGTCAGGATCCGGCTGCATTATTGCGCAAGTACCCGACCCGTTGGAAGTCGCTTCACCTGAAAGATCGCCGGCATGGAACGCTGAATACGGATAATGGTCGCCAGGATAAAGAAAGCAACGTCGTACTGGGAACCGGTGACGTAAACATTGCTGAAGTGATGAAAGCGGCCCGTGAAATTGGCGTGAAGCACTACTTCATTGAAGACGAATCATCCCGCGCCCTGGAGCAGGTTCCTCAGAGCATTGCTTACCTGAAATCACTGCGGAAGAAGTAGCATTACTGCTGGTATGCAAGGCGATAAATCATTATCGCGGCCCGTTTGATTTGTTCGTCAAGTGTGCGGAGGTCGATGTACTCTTCCTGTGAGTGCGCACCACCACCCATAGCCCCGATGCCATCAAGGCAGTCGACATACGCTGCAACAAACGAAATGTCACCTGCGCCCCTTTTGGCGGGATCGAATGGCTTCACCGGACCGAGTCCGAGGTCGACGCTTACCTTGCTGTAGAACTCAAGGAGTTTCATGTTGCCTGAGGTTGGTGGCATCGCAGGATAGCCGTCGTCAAATGTTATCGTAGCTGAGGTTTGAGGAAGGCTTTCGGCGACAATGGCTTTCATTTTCGCTTTTGCTTTTTCGCGCTGTTCATTTGAAAGGTAACGGAGGTCGCCCATTACGCGGGCGCTATTCGCAACAATATTCGTCTTACCTGCAGCGGTTCCGCGTTTACCGGCCGAATCAAGTTCAACTTCGGTCCCGCCGAGAATCAAGCCAGGATTGAATGTGAGGTTTTCTTCGCGGAGCTCCGAGTAAAACCGATTTAGTATCCGCGATGCTTCATAAATCGCACCCGCTCCTGTTTCTGACGTGAATATTCCGGCGGAATGTGCCTGCCGACCTGTTATCTTGAGTATCCAGCTTGTTGTGCCGCGGCGCGCAATGGTTGCTTCACCGAAGCCGGTACCGGTTTCAAACGCCAGGGCAACGTCGCTGTTCTTTGCCGCGTTTATTATGTCTGCCCGACTAATTGTCAACGGCCGGCCTGCTTCTTCTTCGTCGCCATGCAGTGCAACTATAATTCGGCGGTCTTTAAGCAGATCCAGGTCATGCAAAGCTTTCAGTGCATACAGGATCACGACATTGCCACCTTTCATGTCGTTGGTTCCCGGCCCGCGCGCAATCGTATCGCCCTGGTTAATGTACTTTTGAAAAGGGCTTTCGGGTTCGAATACCGTATCGAGGTGGCCGATGAGCAAGATACGTTTACCCTTGGAGCCGTCTATTCTCGCGAACAGGTGGCCAGCGCGTTTTAATTCAGACGGGAGTGTGATCCATTCGGTGCTGAAGCCGATAGCGTCGAACTCGCGGTTCATATGCATCGCGGTCTCTTTTACCCCTGCTTCGTTCAGGGTGCCGCTGTTTATGTTGACGCTTTCTTCAAGCGTCTTAACACATGCGTTCATGTTTTGATCAACGCGCGCAGCGATCCTGCGTTCGGTTTTGGACAGCTGCGCGGACGCGATCAATACATTCAGGCAAAGCAGTAGCGTGACGAGACTACGGTTCATAAAGCAGGGGTTAACCCTCACAATATAAGAGTGAAGGCGATGGAACGAAAGCCATCGTCCTAATTTGCCTCCGTGTATCGCTTGAAGCTGTTGAGAATGGCCTGCCATCCCTCCCGCTGCATTTCCCTGGGGTTGATTTCCTCAGGGTCGAAAGATTGAACGATCTTCACACCGGACGGAGTTTCCGAAAATTTGATGGATACCTTGCGATCACCCATCGCATATTCAATAAGCTCGTGTGTCCTCACCGTCGAATACACTCCGATCACATCGAATTGCATGCTGCCATCTTTTGCTGCCATCGTCGTTTTGAATGAACCGCCATCGCGAAGATCATTCTCAGCATGTGGTGCATGCCAGTCGTCCGAAGCCTGGCACCATTTGGTGACGTGTTGGGGTTCATTCCAGCATGACCATACCTTGGCTATAGGTGCGTTGACCGTAGTTTCAATGGTGATAGCATTGTTTGTTGTAGTGCTCATAATTCAATTTATTAGACTGTGATTGTTTAATATTTCTCAGAGTGACTTCTTCCCCACGGCATCATCGTATCCAGGGAATATTTTCCGGCTCCGGTTACGAAAATAACAAAACAGAGCAACCAGAATAGCAACGGTAGTACTTTGTTTTGAAATGGATCCTGTGCGTGAGCGACAAAATAGGCGACCGTCATAGTTATGAATATCGGAATTATTGCTGCACGTGTGAGCATTCCGAGCGTGACAAGGATTCCGCAGAAAAGTTCTGCAAAGATTACAAGGTTGAGCGTCCATGTTGCGCCTATTCCGACAGTATCTCCAATGTCAGCAAACATCGGAAGTAGTTCATCGTAGGCGGCAAGTTTGGTGTAACCGAAATAGGTGAATAATCCTCCGAACGAAAGTCGAAGCAGTAAAACCCCGATGTCGTTGTTCAGCGAATTTGGCGTGAGTAGCTTTTTCATTTCCGTTTTTCTTTTTTCAAAAGTATAGCGCAGAAATAAAAACGAAGCTACCCGTATACGACAACGTCAGGGGGCAATCCCGACAAGCGCAAGAAATGCAGTGAATACACCAACACAGAGCCGCCTTATCATCATGCGCAGCATCAGAAATCAGAAATCAGAAATCAGAAAATTAGAAATCAGCCATGCACAAATTCCCATCTGCATACTGCTTCAACCTGAAACCTTCCAACCTAAAGCTACTTAAATCCAATCGGAATACTCCTGATATCACTCTTCTCAACCCGACAATGATATTCAAGTGTTGCCGAAGTATCTTTCGTGCGAACAACGACTTTCTGGACATCGCTGATCTTATATTCCTGTGATGTCCCGTTTTCTTCTATCCAAAAGCTTTCTCCTTTGAAAGGTTTTTCATTGCTGTCGAAAATCAGACTTTGATGACCTTCGTCTTCAAAATTGAATTTGATCTTATATGAAAGCATGGTATTATTTTATCCTGTTGTACTTTTTCAGAATTGTTAATATTTGTTCTGTCGGGATCGCTTCGATACGATGACCATCCCTTCCTTCCATCGTGTCAGCCATGAACAGCGAATTGAGTATCGCCTCTTCTGTTGCCTCGATGACTGCCATGAACAATGGTGTTACGTTATCATTCCTCATGACCGCTACCGTATCCGTGGGCACACGTTTGGCGTGTTGCACACGATTTCCCGGAGCGGTTGAAACAGCAATCACATAGTCGCCACTTCCATTTGCTGCAATGCCACCGGTTTTGCCCAGCCCCAGCATCGCGCGTTTGGCGAGTCGTTCAAGATTTCTGGCATCAAGGGGCGCATCAGTCATAACTACGATCATGCAGGATCCGTCTACTTCGTTTAGAACATCCTTGTTTGGGTAGCGTCCAAGTTCTTTCGCGACGGGTACGCCGGCAATTTCGAGGACGCCGCCGAAATTGGTCTGGACAAGAACACCGACTGTGTATCCACCCCACTGCGCGGGCAGGCGCCGCGAAGCTGTGCCAATTCCGCCTTTATAACCAAAACAAATCGTGCCAGTGCCCGCTCCCACGTTACCTTCAGCAACAGGACCGTCTTTGGCAGTAGCTATTGCTTTCAGGACGTCGTCTTCAGTAACCTTACGTGCGCGGATATCATTCAGCCAGCCGTCATTTGTTTCGCCTACCACAGCGTTGACGGAGAAGACTTCCTGGTTTTCCTTATTGGCAAGCGTGTAGGTTACCAGTCCGTTGACTGCTGTGGCGACGGACAACGTGTTGGTGAGAACGATGGGCGTTTCAATGTTTCCGAGTTCGCTGACCTGCGTGTAGCCGGCAAGTTTTCCAAAACCGTTGCCCGTGTATATGGCAGCTGGCACTTTTTCCTGGAAAATGTTTCCGGTATGCGGAAGTATGGCGGTGACGCCGGTTCGTGTTGATTTTCCCTCGACAAGCGTAACATGCCCGACGCGGACTCCGGGAACATCAGTGATGGCGTTGTGCGGACCGGGCTTCATGACGCCGATGGTAACACCATAGTCACGCAGTCGCTTCCTCTGCGGCAGGGCAATGAGTGGCGCCAGTACCAATACAAACAGCAGATACCTTCTCATGCCGGTAGTTTACACAATTCAAATCAGATTCGGGAACATTTTGCGCTATTCGTAGCGCAGGGAGTCCACCGGATTTGAACGTGCAGAACGCACTGTGTGATAACCGACGGTTATAAGCGCAATGGCAAGTGCGATAATTCCTCCGACAAAGAACCAGACAGGATTAATATCAATTCGATACGCGAACCCTTCGAGCCATTTTGCAAGCAGCCAGTACGTTACGGGACTCGCAATCAGTAGGGCGAGCAGTACCAGCGTGGCAAAATTTCTGGAAAGCAGGATAGTCAGTTGTGTTTCAGTTGCGCCGAGTACCTTGCGGATGCCGATCTCCCGGGTTTTCCGCGACGTCGTAATTGCAGCTAATCCAAATAATCCCATGCAGGAAATCAGAATTGCTAATCCGGCCATAATGGAAACGACGGCACTCATTTGATTGTCGGACTTATAAAGATTTTCAAAATGATCGTCGAGGAACGAATAATCGAAGGGGTATGTGACATGTTGCTCCCACACCTGCTTTACCCAGGCAATCGCTTCTTCAGCGCGGCTGCCATCAATCTTGATTGACATTTCATCGTACCCCCATTCCGGATGAACTGACATTTGAAGGGTGTTGATTTTGTAGTGCAGAGAATTGAAGTTGAAATCCCTGGCAACGCCGATTATCGTTCCGAGTGTATCGTCAGGATACCAGCCATGACCTGCAGGCGTGCCAACGGTTTCTTTCAATCCCAGTTCGCGTGCAAATGATTCGTTGATAATGAATGCATTGTCCTTGTCGGAAGGAATATCTTTTGAAAAGCTGCGTCCCTCCTTCATCTGTATTCCGTATACCTCAAGATACTCGTAATCGACGTTGACATTCGACGGAGTGATGCGGAGTATTGCTGTATCGCTCTTTACTTTAAAACCCATTTGGTGAAAATTTTCACCCAGACGTTGTCCACTGGCGGTTACGCCGAGTACAAGCGGGCTTCGTTTGAGTTCTGTACGAAGCAGCTCAAGTTTCTGGTTGGCTTCGCCATTCATATCCACGAGCATCATCTGGTCTTTGTTGAATCCCAGGTCTTTTTGCTTCATGAACGACAGCTGCTGCATAACGATGAGTGTACTCACGATCATCGCAAGCGCGAGTCCAAACTGAACGACGACCAGTCCGCTTCGGAAAACTGATTTCCCTCCTGAAGACGATCCCCCTTTCAGGATTCGCGACATGTTGAATGACGTCATGTACAGGGAAGGATAAATGCCGGTAAGAAGTCCCAAACCAAATACGACCAGCACAATGTACAGAACGTTCAATGGTTCAATAACAAATGTCATCAATGTAAGGGTGCGCCCGATAGCAGCATTGAGCAGAGGTAATCCGACAATGCTCAAAGCCAAAGCCAGTAACAGTGCAAGTATTGCCAATAATACAGACTCAAAAATAAACTGGAGGAACAGTTGCACTTTTTTTGCACCAATGGTTTTCCGGATGCCGATCTCTTTCCAACGGTGAGATGCACGGGCGGTGGTAAGGTTCATGAAATTTACTCCGGCAATCAGAAGAATAAAAATTCCGGCAATAGAGAAGACGTCGAGATAGCGTCCGTTAAATTTCCTGTAATTGTTGTAGTCATGTTCGATATCGGTGGATGTCAGGTGCACATCACTGAGTTTCTGGAGCCACAGTACGTATGCCTTGTTGACTTCAGGGTTGTCCATGTGCCGTCTGAGGTATGCGGGAAATTTCTCCTCCAACGCATGGGTATCCGAACCCGGAGCGAGCACAAGATACGTGTTAAGAAAGTTGCTACCCCATTGATCGTTGAAGCCAGGATTTTCGCGCGTTATGGTCGTCATTGATGCCAGCGCATCGAACTGCATGTGTGAATGCTCGGGTACATTTCGTAAGACACCGGTAACTTTGAATTCCTTATCGCGGAACCGGATTGAGTTGCCCATAGCTTGTTCGATATCGGGGAAGAATAAAAGTGCAGTTTTCTCGGTCACCACCATCGACTGAGGATCATCAAGCGCTGTTCCCCGATCGCCAATAAGCATTTCAAAATCGAAAATCTCCAGGAACGTACTGTCTACAATGGCGACGTACGGCAGCAGGAATTTTTGATCATCACGCGACAACATCTGTTTGGGACGGCACATGAACCGGGCGAAATTCACGACTTCCGGAAACTCCTGAAGCAAGGTCGGTCCCATTCCGGGCATTGACAATGCCACTTTCTGAACATTGGTTCCGGTAAAATTCTGTACTTCATTGAGACGATAAATCTGTTCCCGTGAGCTGTGCATGCTGTCGAATGAGCGCTCATCATGAATGAACAAGAAGATCGCAATGCATGCTGCGATCCCTATGGCCAGGCTGAAGACGTTGATGAATGCATAGAGGGGACTTTGGCGGATATTCCGCAGCGCGATGGTCAGGTAATTAAGCAGCATACCAACGAGGGTTTATTGGTGGAGACTTGTAATGTGGGAAAGCGTTACGGAAGGTAGCGATAATTTATTCGTATTCTTCGCCCTCCACGGCACTAGTGTTCCCTGCTATCTAATCACCGGCTTACCTGCGGCAACGTCAGGGTGGGCGCCCATAATCGCATCGTTGCATTGGTTGCAGACGAACCCCGCTTCCAGGCCGGAACGCATGTCGTCATTTCTATGAACAGCCACACACTCGGGAAGATTAAGCCGGACGCGAATCGCTCCAGTGTCCAGAAAACAATCATAATACACCCATTCGCGACAGTTGTCGGACCATGCCTCACCGCGAAATGTTTCGCGAATCCTGCGTTCTTTCAATTCAGCATCCAGGGCGGCAAGATGTTCACACATTGACGAACGAATTTTAATAGCAATTTACAAATTGTAAGCGATTCCCCTCCTGACCTTGCCAGGGAGTCGATTAATAGAGGGTTTATGCCGCGGTCAAGCCTTCCAGGAGGTCAATTGCGGCAGGGAATCACTATCCATTCTTCGATGTAAAGTCGATGTAAAGTCGGGTATTAGTTATGGTTGTTCCAGGGTTCATCCAGGGATGATCCAGGGATGTTCCAGGTACACCCCCCCAAGGGTGGATCAACCCTGGATCATCCCTTGCTTAACACAGTGCAGTTGTCGACCTACCCTCGACTTTAAATCGACGAAACATAGAAGTTAGTCCGCCGATTGCAGCAGAAATAAAAATAATTAAAGATTATATCTTCTTCCGAAATGAAAATTGTACAGATGATCCCTCCCAGGGAAGGGCGCGCTACGTATAGAGTTGAGGCCCTGGTCTTCCGCTGAAAAAAGTCCAGGCTTTATTCTTCGCACTTCCAGAGTACGCCAAGAAACAGACTGTTTTCCAAAAAATCGCCATAATCGTAACCCTCGGGCAACGGAATTTCATTGCCATTGGAATCATACAGAACAAACACGGACATACATAAAGAATTTACTGTTGAGATTGTGTACACAACACGACCATGCCAGAAATACTTTTGGAGCTCCGGGTTACAGGAACAGCTTTCTATCTCGTTTACCCTTTGCAACATGGCAGGCGGAATCTTAGCGGAATCATCATCAGATTCGCATGACAAGAAGATAAGTCCGAAAATGGGGATTAGAAATTGAATAAGCTGCCTTTTCATTTGGTAACCGGTAAAGGTTTGGGACGATCACGACCAACTGCTCATTATATCAGACACCGGCAATGCTTTTTTAGTTGGAATACCCTCGTTGATACCATCCAAATAATGGATAACGCAAATAATTCGCATCCCACTTTCAGCTAATGGGCAGACGACTCCCGGCTGTTTCTGTTCAATTCGCCTTCGTGGCGATTACGAATCCCTCAATTTCTCAGCCGGATTTGTCAACGCCGCCTTGACCGACTGCGTTGCTATGGCAAGAAGCGTGGCAGCAAGCACGAGAATGCCAGGCAGAATGATCATCCACCACTGCACAGTAATTTTGTACACAAATCCTTCAAGCCATTTGTTGGTGAGATAATACGCAACCGGAAACGCAAACGCGCAGCTGATAATGATGAGCCTGACGTACGACTTTGAAAGCATTAGCAGCAGGTTGGGAATTGTCGCGCCAAGCACTTTGCGTACGGCAATCTCTTTGGTTCGTTTTACCATGGCGAGTGTTGCCATTCCGAAGAGACCGAGGCTGGCTACAGCAATGGCAATCGCACTGAATATCTTGAGTAGCGCAGCAAACAACTCGTCGGCCTTGTATTGTTCTTCAAAAAAGCTGTCCATGAAATAATAGATGAACTGATCGTTTGGATAGTGCCGCGCCCAGATGCGACCAAGTCTTTCGAGGTAGTCACCATCGCGTGATTCCACACGGAATGAGTAGTAGCCGTATTCCCAAGGATGCCTGTGATAGAAGATAATCGGATCCACAGAGCGGCGCACAGACTCATGGTGGTAGTCTTTAAGCACACCGACGATGGTGAAGCGTTTATTTTCATTTGAAATGATGTCGGTGCCTACTGCTTCTTCCGGAATATCGTACCCCAGCGCGCGCGCTGCTGTTTCATTGACAAGGCACGTGTTGTCAAACTCCTTTTGATTAAAGTTTCTTCCAGCAGTAAAGCTAAGTCCGAATGTTTCGGGGTACCCCTCATCAATCATCATTACCCAAAACGATTGCTTTTTTTCATTGGAAGCTCCTACCGCATGAACTGCCTCGTCGTGAAAGCGTATCTCCTGACCGGGAATATTCATGGATGCAGTACCACTCATGAATCCTGGTAACTGGAGCACCTCTGTGCGGAATGATGTGTAACGCGAATAACGCAGTGAATCGGAGTTTGTTGACGCGGGTGCCCGCAGTGTGATTGCATGGGCGTTATCCACACCGGAATCAAAGGCACGCATGAATGCAATTTGTCGCGACGCGATGAGTGTAATACCAACAACGGCAACAGCCAGGAAAAGCTGAAATATCATCAGCGACTGATGGAGAATTCCTGCACGACCTTTCCCTCCGAATTTGTTGCGCATGATTAACGCCGGCTTGTAACGGGAAAGAAAGTGTGCAGGGTAAAAGGCAGCGATCGTCGTGACAATCACAAACGCCGTAAAATACAATGCCAGTCTCGCAGGTGAAGGCACATCAAACGTGACGTGTGAGAACAAATATCCCGGTGCGCTTTTTGAGAAAGTGAAGAACAGCAGATAGCCCACGACAAACGTGACCACGGAAAGCATACAGGCCTCGACCAGAAACTGGCCACTGATTATTACACGTGATGCGCCGAACACTTTCCTAACGCCAATTTCATCCGCACGTTCAATCAGTCGTGCAACAGTGAGGTTAATGTAGTTAATCCACGCCGCAACGAGGATGAATGCCCCGAGTGAAAGCAGTGCATACAGCAGGGTCTTGTTTACGCCGGGTTTAATTTCGCCCTGCAGACCGGGCGCGACGTGCAGATCTTCGTATGTTGTGAGCGAATATTCACCGGTATGTCCGATTTTTTCAAGGTGCGTGATGTGTTCTTTTGCCATCCGTGAAAGCGAACTGTTGAGTGCGTTAATATCTGTTGCTTTGTCGCGAAGTCTCACGAATGTGAAATTACCCGGTGAGTTGAACGAGCCCTCGCGACCTGCCCATCCGTAGTACCACATGGTAGACCATGAAATCAAAAAATCAAACTCAAGCGACGTGTTAGCCGGAATGTCTTGAAATACACCGGTTACAGTCACCGGCAATTGTTCGTTAAAGTAAAGCGTCTTCCCCATCGGATCGTTATCACCGAAATACGCTTTCGCCTGTGATTCCGAAATCACGACGGAGTTCGGTGGTGTCAAAGCAGTTTCGGCAGATCCGCTGATAAGCTTGAGTGGAAACACCTTCATGAATGAGCTGTCTGCAAAAAGCATGTTCTGGTCAACGATACGCACATCCTCGTTGAAGATGAATGCTTTTTCATTGTAGACGCGGGCTACTGCCTCAACTTCAGGCAGGTACTCATGGACAAGAAGCGCAGTCCGGGAATGTGTACGCGCAGTCTGCAGCACTGCCTGTCCTGCCTGGTATTCTGTGTAATTGATCCTGAAGATGCGGTCTCCGTTCGGATAGAACTTGTCGTAGCCGAGGTGATAGTTCACATAACCGGAGATTGCAAGAAACACAGCAATTCCCATGGAAAGTCCAACGAGGTTAATCACCGTAAACAGCTTGTTCCGGCGAAGGTTGCGCCATGCGCCAACGAGGTAATGCTTAAGCATGAGGGTTCTTTTTTTTAGCGGAATCTAGTTCACAAAATCAGTTATTGCAAATCGTTTCAGATCAGCAGGTTTCAGGTTTCAGGAGCCTTCGTATGTGTATCGTAAACTGAATGTGGGTATGCCGTTGAATGAGGGTAGCGTTTCTAATTTCTGATTTCTGATTTCTCGCTGCCCAAACC
>JAEZDW010000221.1 GCA_023417955.1 Bacteroidota bacterium | reverse complement strand
CTTCATAGCCTTTCTTCCGAAGAGTAGCTGCTGCAAGGCCAAACACATCCTGTGAATCGTTGAGTAGCTCAAGTTCAGCGTTAATGTTGCGGCTGAGATAGGGACCGATCATACAATACTGACCCTGTGCGTGCTCAACCATTGCAGGCGCCTTGGAGCGAATCACGGTATAAATGCCTCCAACCTGATTACATACCTCCCACGAAATTTCGAGGAGCAGTGCGGGTGGAAAATCGTTCGTATGATGCGTAGTCCTTTTGGCCATTCGGGTAATCTTTCTGATTAAAATTTATGCTTAAATTCTGAAATTATGTCCTGGCTCACGTCAAAAAGACCTGAAAACGAGGGGCCAACCATTTTTGTAAATGCCAAAGTTGCCGCAATCCACTGCACTTAACAAGTGGATTGCCTTTTGATGAAAGCCCGGTAAAAGACGAGATATGAATTTTGAGAAGTTTACGATAAAGTCCCAGGAGGCCCTGCAGAAATCCGCAGAGCTGGCGATGAGCAGGCAACAGCAGGCCATTGAACCCGGCCACCTGTTGAAGGCCATCCTGGATACAGATGAAAATGTTTCCCAGTATCTCTTCAAGAAACTGAATGTGAATGGTCACATCCTCGGAACCAAACTTGAGGAAGTGCTGAATAGCTATCCAAAAGTATCGGGGCAGCAGCCTTATTTATCGACTGCGTCTAATGGTGTTCTTCAACAGGCTGAGAAAGAACTCCGCGAATTGAAAGACGAGTTCATTGCAGTTGAGCACTTACTGCTCGCGATCCTCAGTGTGAAGGACAAGGTTTCATCGATCATGAAAGACGCCGGCTTTGAAAGAGCCGCGCTCGTTAAAGCGATTCAGGATTTACGGGGAGGTCGTCCGGTGACTGATCAGAATGCCGAAGCCAAGTACAAATCACTCGAGCGTTACTCAAAAAACCTTAATGATCTCGCCAGACGAGGTAAGATCGATCCGGTAATTGGTCGCGACGAAGAAATCCGAAGGGTATTACAAATCCTTTCACGCCGCACTAAAAACAACCCAATCCTTCTCGGCGAGCCCGGTGTCGGAAAGACGGCGATTGTGGAAGGCATGGCACAGCGTATTGTTGACGGTGACGTACCCGAAAACCTGAAAGACAAAATACTTGTATCGCTGGACATGGGTTTGCTGGTCGCCGGGGCCAAATACAAAGGTGAATTTGAAGAGCGACTGAAAGCCGTTATCAAAGAAGTGACGGACAGCGATGGTCAAATCATCCTGTTCATTGACGAGATCCATACGTTAATCGGTGCAGGCGGTGGCGGTGAAGGTGCAATGGACGCTGCGAACCTGCTCAAGCCCGCGCTCGCCCGTGGTGAGCTTCACGCCATTGGAGCTACAACGCTGAAAGAGTATCAGAAATACATTGAGAAAGACAAGGCTCTTGAAAGAAGGTTCCAGGCTGTAATGGTAGAAGAACCAACAGTCGAAGACTCCATTTCGATCCTTCGTGGTATCAAAGACAAATACGAATTGCACCACGGTGTACGCATCAAAGACGATGCTGTAATCTCTGCAGTAGAGCTCTCAAACAGATACATCAGTGATCGATTCCTTCCCGATAAGGCGATCGACCTGATGGATGAAGCCGCTGCAAAGCTCAGGTTAGAGATGGACTCGCTACCAGAGGAACTCGATGAGCTGAACAGGAAGATCATGCAGCTTGAAATCGAGCGCGAAGCAATTCGCAGAGAGAAAGACAAGGACAAGGAGGCCGTGTTGTCGCGTGAGATTGCTGAGCTCTCGGAAGAGCGCAATTCGCTGAAGGCTAAATGGGATTCCGAGAAAGAGATCGTCCACGGCATTCAACGCGAGAAAGAGAATATAGACCGCTTGAAATTCGAAGCTGAACAAGCCGAAAAGAACGGCGATTACGGACGGGTAGCCGAAATCCGTTACGGTAAATTAACTGAGGCGGAGAAGAAACTCAATGAGTTTCAGCAGCAGATGAAGGAAATGCAATCCGAGAAGTCGTTGCTTAAAGAAGAGGTTGACAGCGAAGATATCGCGGAAGTTGTTGCCAAGTGGACTGGCATACCTGTAAGCAGGATGCTTCAAAGTGAACGCGACAAACTGTTGCACCTTGAAGAAGAACTGGGTAAACGTGTTGCCGGTCAGGAGGAAGCTATCAAGGCATTGAGCGACGCCGTTCGCAGAAGTCGCGCCGGCCTGCAGGATCCCAAGCGACCTATCGGATCGTTCATCTTTATGGGCACAACCGGCGTTGGAAAAACGGAATTGTCCAAAGCGCTTGCTCAGTATTTGTTCAACGACGAAAATGCGATGGTTCGCATTGACATGAGTGAGTTTCAGGAACGCCATAGTGTGAGCCGACTCATTGGTGCACCTCCGGGCTATGTTGGTTATGACGAAGGCGGGCAGCTTACTGAGGCAGTGCGTCGCAGACCGTATTCCGTTGTGTTGCTTGACGAAATTGAAAAAGCACACCCGGATGTTTTCAACATACTGCTGCAGGTTCTTGACGATGGTCGGCTTACCGATAATAAAGGTCGCGTTGCAAACTTCAAGAACACGATCATCATAATGACGACAAACATCGGTTCACACCTCATACAGGAACGTTTCGAAACCATCAATGAGGAAAACTATTTCGACGTGCTTGAAGAAACGAAAGATGAGGTACTGGATCTGTTGAAGAAATCGGTGCGACCGGAATTCGTAAACCGGATCGACGAGATCGTGATGTTCAGACCACTAAGTCGCAATGACGTTCGCAAGATCGTTGACATTCAGGTGGACCTTGTGCGCAAGCGTCTGGAAGATGCGGGCATACGACTCGACATTTCAGCTGCTGCGCGCGACAGGCTTGCAAAATTAGGATTCGATCCGCAGTACGGTGCCCGTCCGCTCAAGCGAGTGCTTCAGCGCGAAATTCTCAATGAATTGAGCAAGCATATTCTTGCCGGGACGATCACTAAGGAGTCGGTGATATTCGTGGACCTCAAAAACGAAGTGGAGTTCGCTTTTGAGAATATAGAAAATGCCGAAGTGCTTGAATAGAAAAAATAAGTTTAAACAAAGAACTAAACAGGAATACCGTCTGTTTCTAAGTTAGGTTTAAGGATTGGTGCCCCTGGTGGTTCGGGGGCAGTTGGTTGAGGGGTTTGGTTTCCGCCCTCCTGTATTTCGGGAGGGCTTTTTTTATTTCCTTTCGTGGGGCTGCCCTTCTACAAATTGCTGTCTCTTCTTTCATAGCAGGCTTATGCCGGCCTATTGGTACGAGATTTTGAATCGTGCCGTAAAGACATTGTTTAACTAAATTCAAATGTTATGTTACGCTGGTCGGTCATATTTTTCATAATCGCCATAGTGGCGGCTATCTTTGGATTCGGTGGTATAGCGGAGGGCGCAGCAGAAATTGCAAAGATTCTGTTCTTTATATTCCTCGCCTTATTTGTAATCACGATCCTGTTTGGAGCAAGTATCTTCAAACGTTAAATGGAGTCCTCCGGGATTCCATTTACTTTTTTTATTTGGACGATACTCCGCCTTCTTTCACCATGCGATAAGAAAAGAATCCGAGAACCAGGATGATTACAACTATCGCAAGCCACATGAATTCACGTGTGAAGAATGTCGTGTCAGGTTTGTCTTCGTGACTGGGGAACGTGACTGCACCCGGCTCAACGATGGATACCACTTCACGTACTTCGTCCCGGTATCTTTGTAAGTCGTAGTTCGGTTGCGTCATTGTTTCGGGGCCGATCTGTAGTTCATATCGCTCGCCACTGCGGAGGTGAGCAACGGCAAAACGCCGCAGCTGCTGCAGACGGATAGCGTCGAACGTGAGCGGCGGGTTGTCACCATTTTCAATCGCTATCTGAAGTTCAGCTGCCTTAAGTCCTTCCGTATCGATTATCACCTGCTCGCGATGTGTGATTCTAAATCGCGAAACAAATGAGGAGATTATCTTTTTCTTGTCCGGCTGTGGGTACACGCTGTAGATTGTCGCTTCACGATCAAATACAGGGAATCCGCCTGCATTAACGATAATCCTGTCAACCCATTGCAACGTATCAAACGAAACTCTGATTAGCGTTCGCGGATGTGAGCCATCCTGGGTGATCCCAACCTTTGCATCATCAAGGGGTTCATAGACGCCATCGCGGACAATGGGTCTGTAGTATCCGGCATCTACGATGTTCAACGGCGCACTCAGCGAATCTGAAATCCACAGTTTATAAAATTTGTAATCGCTGAGCGGAAAATCAACCACGCGCACTTCCGACGTTTCCGATGTATTACTGATAGACGTGAAGACTATCGTTTCCTTTAGTATAAACCAGTTATTACCATCATCGCCTCCTGCCAGGGAGGCTTTTTTTCGCACATCGGCATTTCTGATTTTCAGATGAAGATTTGAAATCGATGCACCGGTCGTGTTTTCAAGGACGAGTTCGGTGCAACAACCCGGTCGTGGCTCGTTTCTGCGAATTTCATATGGAACAAATTCACGGTATGAATACTCGTGACTGGATTCAATAAAGTATGGCACAAAACCTCCATCCGGTCCGGTGATTCTGAGATTTGCGAATGAGCCCGTAAGCATGGCGGCGATGTCGGGGCGGATTTCAATTCTGTAAAATCCGTCTTTCTCAACAGGTGGAATCTCAACCTTTGCGTGCATAATCTGTGCAGATGCAGAAAAAGCAATCGCGTGAATAATTACAAAGAGGAAACGCATCATACTTCTTTTTCCTTTTCAGCGAGTTCAGGGTCATCTTCAAGCCAAAGCTTCTTCAATCGCTGATACATAAACGAAACAATCAACAACAATGCACCCAGTGACGAGAAGGCAGCAATCTTGCCACCGTCAGAAATCCCTCTGATATCTATCAGGAACAACTTCAGCAGTGTAACTGAAAGTAATGTAAGTGAAATAACCCGAAGGTATTTACGTTTCGTACGAAATCCCACAGCAATAAGCACAAAGGCTGATATTCCCCATAGGATTGGGTAGCCAATTTTGCTGTTTTGCGCGAGTATATAGTATTGGCTCTCAACTGTGGCGCCCGACGACAGCAGGACAACGTGATCAAGTTCGGCACTGGCGATGAACACAAAAAAGAAAACGAAGAACCACGCATATAGATTTCGGCTTTTCGTATTAAACTTTTCCCACAACCGCATGCGCACCAAGCTCCAGGAAGCGATGATGAGAAGAAGAACAACCAGAACGTAGTGGAAAACAAATCCAACGACTGGCGCCTCCCCTGCTATATAGTAATAACGTGTATCGAGTACTGCCTGGTGATAAACGGAAAAGTAAGTCAGAACTGCGAATACACCCAGCAGCGGAAACCCTTGCTTGATTCTATCGGGAATTTTCATGACTGGTTGGGCAAGTAGCAGCAGCAAGATGAAGAGCATGTTGTATGCACCAACGATGACTGTTCTTCCGGCGTAATCGTCGAGATTGCGATCCAGGTGGTAACGAAGTTCGAGGAGATTTCCGAGATAAAGAATGCCTGCGATCGCGAGTGTAAGTATGGGGCGTGCGAGTTCCACAAGCTGCGAACCAGCAGGTTCATAATTAATCCTGTAAAGTATAAGTGAAGTGGAGACAACCGCCGCGAGGGTAGTTATGTAGCCTTTGTTTAACAACACCTGCATAGCGCCGTCAGTAGCGCCATAAATATTGACCCAGTCCATCAGTAGGCTTACCCACATAAGCAACGTGACAGCGCCGGAAGCATATTTCATGAGTATGATTCCGGAGCGCTGCGAAAGCCACAGCAGAATGACCGCCTCCGCGGCCCAGAAAAGTGTAATGTAATTTCCTTCCAGTTGAATCGGCGCGGCAAGGCTGATGAACGTGAGTACCAAACCAATGAGCAGGAATACGAGATTCCGGTCGACGGCATTGTTTCTATACAGTGAATAGGCAAACACAAAATTGAAGATTGCTACCAATGCAGTGAAGAGTCCTTTGAATTCAGTCGGCCCGGGATAATCAAGAATAACCATTCCCGCAGCGAAGTAGAGAAAGGTGTTGCTCAGCAGCAAAGTGAATTCGAGTGCCTTGAACGGTCTCTTTAATTTCAGATTGTTGATAACGTTCATTACGAAGAACAGGAGATAAAATACTGAAGCAAAAATCAGCGCACCTGTGCGTACACCAACTTCCTCAAGGTTCGCCGACACACCCAGCCACGATCCAAACAGCAAGACGGTGAATGCATACGAAACAATATTTACAAGATTCCACTTCTTAAAATATGCGAGCACCAGCATGCCGATGTTGAGCAGCGTTATGTAAGTGAACAGAACAATGTAATTGCCTTCCCCGGTACTCACCATGAGAGGTGATCCGAATCCGCCCAGAATTGCAAGGACTGCCAGTTCCACGCGGTTGTACATAATCGAAAGGAATACTGTGAATGCGGTGATCACAACCATGATCAAGAACGCCACGGTTTGAGGAAGTATTTGGTATTCGTGGAAAGCAATAGCAATCGTAAGATAAAATACAGCTATACCACCACCGACGAGTACGGAACTGAATGCAGTGAATGTTCGACGGAGGCGGTGAGCAACGCCGATGAGAATTCCGCCACAAAGTATCCCGATGAATACACGACCATAGACGCCAATCCAATCCTGATCGATGGCGTACTTCACAAAGAAGCCAATACCAAGAACCAGGATCGCGATTCCAATCTTATTCGCAAGATTCTCGCCAATGAATTTTTCGAGATCGGGGTTGCGTTCAAAGAACCCAGGCTTCCGCGGCTTCGGGGGTTGTTGTGGCAACGGTTTGGCTATGGGCGGTGTAATTGTTTCGCCAACGACAACTTCTTTTTTCTCCGGCGTTTTCAGATCCGGAATTTTCGGCGTAGGTGTTTTGGGTTCCGGTGTGGGTGTCGGCGACTTGGCTGGAGTAATCACCGGCTCCGGCAACGGACTTTCCTTCCTTTGTTTTTCGGCCATCGGAGTCTCGACACTCTGCGACGTTGGTTTTGCAACATCCTTCTGATTGTCGCGGATGCGTATCAGCAGGTTCGCCACCTGGTCGAGGCGGTCATTTAAGTATTTCGTTTTCTGATTGAGCGCCGATTTCAGAAGAAAGGTCTGGATCAGGATGACCAGCACCATCAGGAAGAGAATTGATTCCGCCATATAACCGCTCGTTTAACCCCTAAAGATACTCCGGGGTTTCATAGTATTTCCCGGAACGTCATAAAACCGTCATTTATGGAGTTTAATAACTATTTACGAAGTTTTTCGTAAGAAAGCTTGACTAAGACTAATTGTCCACATACTTTTGTACGAACGTTTTCGTATATGGAGAAAAAACCGGTAAAACCGACCGAAAAAGAGATGGAAATCCTGCAGGTGCTCTGGGAGAAGGGGGCATCATCGGTCAAAGAGATTCATGACGCGTTAGGTGGCGACAGCCGGAATGGCTACACCACAATTTTGAAGTTTATGCAAATCATGTTCGAAAAAGGGTTGGTGACACGCCAAAAAAGCGGCAAGCTGCATCTCTACAAGGCAGTGTACTCCCTGGAGTCGACACGGCAGCAGATGGTTGAAAAAATGATTGACACGGTTTTCAAAGGATCAGCAGCGCAACTTGTTATGTCCGCCCTCGGCCACAAGAAATCCTCCCGGGAGGAACTTGAACGAATTCGCGAGTATCTGGATAGTCTGGACAAGAAGGAACAGCAGAAGTAAAAAGCTATGCAACAAATATCTGGCACATTAACGTTAACGCTGCTTCATTCGCTATGGCAGGGTTTGTTGATTTTCGCAGGCCTTAGACTCGTACTACTATTCATAAAGGAACAGCATTCGGGAAAGCGTTACTTAGTGGTCACAATAGCGTTTCTGGTTTTTGCTCTCGTATCGCTGGGGACACTTGCACTGAACTTTGCTGACCGGTCTGCCTCGCTTCATGCGATGACTTTTGATGCGTTTACCGTTGAAGAGACGAGCACAACAGCAATTGACTCTCCTTCACTTTGGCATGAAATAAAATCTTTCATCCGGGCAAACAGCAATCTGCTCGCGGGCTTCTGGGCAGTTGGCGCTTTCTTATTTCTTGTTCGTGCGCTGGGCGGCTTTCTGTATCTGAGAGGCGTCATTCAGCGCGGAAAGGTTGCCGATGAAATCCAGCCAGTTCTGGAAAGAGTCAGGATGAAACTCGGAATCAAACGCATTGTTACGGTCCTTGAATCAGCGGCAGTAACTGTTCCACTTGTTACGGGACTGATAAAACCTGTGATTATTCTGCCACTGGGCATGTGCACTGGTTTGAGCACTGCACAAATTGAGTCCGTTCTTATTCACGAACTCGTTCACATCAAACGGTACGACTATCTGCTTAATCTATTGCAAGCTATTGTTGAGTCGTTGTTCTTTTTCAATCCGTTCGTATGGATTCTTTCAGAGATGATGCGTCGCGAACGCGAGCATTGTTGTGACGACGCCGTGATTACCGCAGGTATCGACAGTCGCACCTATGCCCTCACACTTGCATCCCTTGAAGAAATCCGGCATTCTAAAAGCGGCCTGGCACTCTCACTTGCCGGAAATAAATACGCATTGTTACATCGAATCAAACGCCTAATGGAAAAATCAGCACGCACCTATTCAGCCCGGGAGAAGCTTATACCCGTGATCCTGCTTTTAGTCGGATTTGTCTGTGCCTCGTGGTTCACGATTACCCCGGCAACGCGAAATGTAATTGTTTCGAATATAGATTTTCCGCAAAACAACGAGGTAGTTGCGGACACTATTCCAAAGCGGAACAAGAAAGTGCGCGAGTCGCGCCAACAAAGCAACGCCAATGATGCAGAGCACGCAGCCGGGGAGTTTGATTATGAAGCAGAAATCGGCGGTTTCAATTTGCCGGAAATTCCGCCGCTTCCCGACTTCGACTTTACGTATCCGGAAGTTCCAGTCCCGATGATGGATGAAAACTTTCAGCATCGCTGGCAGGAGTTTGCCGAACAGTTCAATTCAGAGTTCAGCAAGAGGTTTGGCGACTTCTTCGACGCGAATCAGGGCAAGCTGCGCCAAATGATGGAGGAGCTCCGCGAACAAAACAGTGACTTGTTTGAAATGCGTCTGGATGATCAACATCAGATGCTGGCCCTTCAAGACAAAGCTCTCGCCGTGCAGGAGGAAGTACTGGCAAAACACAGCAGGGA
>JAEZDW010000219.1 GCA_023417955.1 Bacteroidota bacterium | reverse complement strand
ATAATTGACCACGGCTTTGGCTATCGTACCCGCTACGCTCACATGCATGACTTCGCAGTCAAACAAGGACAACATGTTCGCCGTGGTGACCTTATCGGATATGTTGGAAACACCGGAATTTCCACGGCCCCGCACCTGCATTACGAAGTGCATATCAATGGAAGACAAGTTGACCCGGTTCACTACTTCTACAACGACCTCAGTCCCGATGAATACGAAAAAATACTCGAACTTTCGTCGATCGAGAACCAGTCTCTTGGAATGTAAGGTTGTTCAAACAGACATCACACCAAAGCCCCGGTCACTACCGGGGTTTTGTTTTTTTGAGTAACTTGTTATTATCCTCAACCTGACTCCTGCTTATTATGGGCATACGAGCAATCGTCCTGCTGTTCATCTTCATGCTTATCTCTGCTGCCATGGCCATCGCACAGGGGTGCAGCGATGCCGGATTCTGTACGATGGGTGCAATGAAACCAGATCAGCCGTTTAACAAAAAGATCGACTTCAGACTGCGATCTATGGAGGTAAGCCTCTACCGCGGTACAACACCTCTGTCGCCCAGGATAATGGTCGCAACAGCGGATTTCACATTCAGCATAAATTCAAAGACAAGCTTTCAGGTGAAAGTCCCCTACCAGACGGTGTCAGGTAGTCTCGGGAAAACCGGTGGATTAGGAGACTTGTCGCTATGTTTTACACGTTCACTGCTCAGCACTGAAGATTTTGATCTCAATCTTTCCGTTGGCGGAAAGATTCCCACCAACAACGCGAACCAAAAAGAAGATGGCATGCCGTTGCCCATGTACTACCAGACCAGCCTGGGTACGTATGATTTCATTACGGGAATTTCATTCATTACCCGCGAATGGCTCTTTGCAACCGGCGTGCAACATCCCTTTAACGCCAATGAAAACGAATTTGTGTGGTCGGCCTGGGAGAACAGCAGTCACTCGGCTGACTACATCGCGAAATATGCGGCAGCACGCAAGTTGAAACGCGGTACTGACGTAATGTTCAGAGTCGAAAGAAACTTCCGTTTTTCGAGAGTTAACTTTTCCATCGGACTATTGCCGATCTATCGCGTTACTAACGACAAGATCGAAACGGCAGACGGAGAAACGATCGAACCGGAAGGCGCAAAAGGGCTTGCCATGTCAGGTATCGGTACCGTTGGATACCAGTTTAACGTTCGCACAGGCGTTAAGCTGCTTTTTGGTCACAAGATCGTCCAGCGCGATCATAACCCTGACGGACTCACGCGTGAGATGGTCACCACTGTCAGCTACTTTTACCGGTTCTGATTATGAAGACTGTTTTCAATTTCCTCCTCATACTGTTTTGTATCAACCTGCAGGCACAACAGCTCAAACAGGACAATCAACGCTACATTAAGCGCAATACGGAAGCAAGGGCGCTCATACGCGACGGCAAACTTGAAGAAGCTGAGAAGCTGGTAAAGGAACTTTCGTCATCCGGCGTTGCCGTGTCGCCTTCAGATGAGGCCATTCTGAACACCACGCAGGGTGCGTTAAATATGTCACGCGGCCGCAACGATCTTGCACTCGAATACCTCGAGCGTGCCTTAACACATTGGAACTCCTCCGGGCAAGGCGAAACACTCGACGCGGCCGAAACTCAGGCTTATCTGGGCAATCTGCTTCGTGCGACCGGAAAGTACAACCAGGCAGAAGAACATTTGTCACTCGCATTGCTGACGCGCCGGAAGTTGTTGCTGCAAAATGACGAGCTGATCGCAGCGTCATTGAATGACCTCGGACTTGTTTACACGCACTCGGACCTCGACAAAGCCCTGGACCATTACGAAGCAGCGCTGAAAATTTACGAATCCGTCAGGGACTCGGATGCCAAGGTTGCCATTGCCAAGACTAACATAGGATACCTCTATTCGCGTCAGGAGCTTTATGGTGATGCTATTAATAACCTGGAGGCTGCACTTGCTGAATGGAATAAGGTTTACGCATCCGACCATCCCGCAAAGGCGTTTGTTCTTTTTAGTCTGGGGCAGACCTATGAGCGGATGAAAAATAGCTCTTCTGCACGCGTGTATTACGAGCAATCGCTCGCGATGTACCAGAAGGTATACCCGGATAAGCATCCTGAAATTTCACGTGTATTGAACGCACTGGGCAACCTTTCCCGAAGCACGGATGATTTTGAAGCAGCTTTGTCGTTTTATCAAAGGGCGCTGATTTCTAATCATACCAGGTTTACAAGCTCACACGTTAGCGTTAATCCCGCTGTCCAAAACTACTACGATGGAAATGTCTTGTTGTATAGTCTGATGTATAAGGCTCAGGCACTGGAACTGCAGTACCTGAGGAAAACACTGCGGTTCGCAGACCTCGTTCTTGCCCTTCAGTCGCTGCAAAGTTGTGACAGCCTTATCGACAGGCTTCGCCACCAGATCACGAACGAAAGCGACAAGATCGCGCTTGGTGCAATCGCCAACGAAGTTTACGCAGATGGCGTCCGGATTTCATTTCTCGCGGCACAGGCAGCCTGGAAGAAGAAAGAATACTTTGAAAAAGCATTCTTCTTTTCGGAAAAGAGCAAGGCTGCAGTTTTGCTCGGGGCGATTTCTGATGCCAATGCAAAAAGCTTCGCCGGGATTCCGGCAGCCACTCTGGAAGAAGAGCGTCAGTTGAAATCGGCCATAACGTTGTGCGCCCAGAAGCTGGCTCAAAAACCCGAACCAAAAGAGGAAGAATACCTCCGACGAACGTATGCCGATCTCACGCGCACCTACGATGCCTTTACCCGGAGGCTTGAAAAGGAGTATCCCTCATACTACAACCTGAAATACAACTCCTTCTCACCTTCCACCGCGGCGATACAACAAAAGCTCGGTCCGCAGACAATGATGCTGAGCTATTTCATCGACGAAAAGAATGCTGCGTTATACATCTTCAGACTTACAGCGCAGTCGTACGACGTGTCCGAACGAAATATCCCTGCCGACTTCGACCGAAACATCACGGGACTGCGCAACAGCCTTTATTTTTCGGAGCTGTCAATCTTCAGGCAGGCTGCAGGTAAATTGTCAGCGCTGCTGCTGCCAAAAAAGATCTCGTCGCGGATTACTGCATTGCTTATCATTCCAACGGCACGGTTAAGCACACTCCCGTTTGAAACATTGTTAACGGCACCTGCCGCAGAGTCGGATACATATCAAGCTCTCCCCTACGTTGTGAAAAAGTATGCAGTGAGCTATGAATTTTCTGCAAGTCTTGTATTGCAGAAAGAAGCGCGCCAATCGAAGTCAGGGAGTGGGATCCTGCTGTGTGCGCCGGTAATGTTCGCCAGCGCGAAGATGCCAGACCTCCCCGGCACCGAGACCGAAGTTAAAGACATCTCAGGTTTATTTCAAAAACGCGAACTCCCGTCGAGTCTGCTTCTTGGCAAAGACGCCTACAAGCGCAGGCTCCAGGAGAGTGACCTCAGAACGTACGCGTATCTGCACTTTGCAACGCACGGTGTAGTCGACGAAGTTCAGCCTGATCTCTCGCGCATTGTGCTGATACCCGAAGGCGGCACAGAAGACGGCGCATTGTATGCCGGCGACATCTACAACCTTGAACTCGATGCACAATTGGTGACGCTGTCTGCATGCGAAACAGGTTTAGGTAAAATATCACGTGGTGAAGGTGTTATCGGACTGTCGCGCGCATTGGTCTACGCCGGCGCCAGGAATTGCGTCGTATCATTTTGGAAGGTGTCAGATGAATCGACGGCGCTGATGATGAAATCGTATTATGCCAGGTTACTCGATTCCCCAACGCGTAGTTTGAGCGCCACACTTCAGCAAACGAAAATCGAGATGATCAATCATGAGAAATACAGCGCACCCTTTTATTGGGCACCCTTTATACTGATCGGATTCTGAATTTGAAAACTACCCTGAAACAGGCCGGAAAAGAAAAGAGGCTAATTAACCGGATTAATTAGCCTCTGGTTTCTCATTTATTCCCGTCTCCAGTAGAGGGTGGTGATGCCACTCCTACTGTTCGACAGGTACACTGTGAACGCTATGGCAAAAAGCTTTTTCACTGTGTGGAGAGAACTCTAAGGTAAGACTATAAGTTCGATTTTTCCTAAAGAAATATTGAAACTTTGTGAAGCCTGAAAAATTGGCTTTTTTG
>JAEZDW010000210.1 GCA_023417955.1 Bacteroidota bacterium | reverse complement strand
CTGTAAACAGTTGCTTTGTGATGAGCGGAAAGGTTGATTCGTCTTTCAACGGTATTGGTTGCAGACGGTCATTGAGCGAAGGCAAGCAGAATTTCATATACAGGTCAGTGGTGCAGGACGATCATTTTATTGAGGCGAAAGAGCCGTTGAAACTGCTGCACCTAGCCTTTGACCGTTCTTACTTTATGGACATCCTTTCCGGGATTTCCTGGTGTAATGAACTTCGGGGCCGACTAATTTCAAAAGAGCCTGTGCTCGGCGCGACGACAGGGTTGGTCATAACGCCGGTGATGCACCGTGTAATTCAGGAAATCATGAATTGTCGTGTGCCCGGTCCGTTGGGGAATCTGCTCGTCGAGGCGTTGGCGCTTGAACTTACCGCGTGGCAACTCGATCAGTATCACTCGATGACGATTTGCCCCGACCCGGTTATGACAATGTCAGATCGGGCTGTTTTTATTCAATTAAAAGAGTATCTCGACAACAATTTCTGCGGCAATCATTCCCTGAAATCATTATCAAGAATGTTCGGTGTGAATGAGTTCAAATTGAAGAAGGGGTTCCGTGAGTGTTTTGGAGAAACGATTTTTGGCTATATCCACCGCCTGAGGATGCAACACGCCCGCGCGATGATTGAGACTAATAATATGAGTGTCGCCAAAGCCGCTGCATGCACGGGATATAAAAACCCAAATCACTTCTCAACAGCCTTCAAGAGACAATTTGGATGGTCGCCATCGCGGATCAGAAGGAAGTCCGCGAACAAGGCAGCGTAATCAGGACGAACTTTATCGTTATTTTTTATCCTCGGGCTGACGCTCGAGATTGAAGAGGTCATGCAGTATTTCTGACAACGTATCGGCCTCACCACGTTTGCACGCAGCCTTTAATTGAAGAACCGGATACTTCAGAATTTTCTGCATGAGTGAACGGCTCATTTCGTCAAGCTTCCTGATTTCTTCAGGTTTTGCATTCTTGATGAAACGGGATAACTCTTCCTTGCGGATTTGTTCGAGCGTTTGCTTGAGTTTTTGTATCGTCGGAGAGACGATCATTTCTTTAGACCAGTCTTCGAATTCAGCCATAGCCTCTGCAATGAGTGCTCTAACCTGTGGTATCGATGCTTTTCTTTTTTCTACAGCCTCGTTCGTCTTTTCCTGGATGTCGTCCAGATTAAATACAAGCGCACCATGTAGCTCGTCTACGGACGGTTCTATGCTTCGCGGCATAGAGAGGTCTATGAAAAACTTGTGTGAAACAATGTCAAGCCTGCTTACCATGTCGCGGGTGATCAACGGCTCAGTCCCGGATACAGAACTGATGATTACATCAGCCTGTTGCAGTTCCCTGTCAAGAAGTTCAAGCCCGCCGTAATTATATCCGGTCTTTTCAGCAAGCTTCGCGGCTTTATCGACCGTACGATTAAGAATCGTGATGTTTTCAAGGCGTGAGTTCTGGAAGTTCAGGCAAACATCCTGACCGATTTCTCCAACTCCTAAAACAAGAACTTTGGGATTGCGGACATTGCTGGTCAGATCTTCTGCAAGTTCCTTGGCTGCGTACGAGATCGATGCGGCTCCGTCGCGGAATGCGGTCTCCTGAACAACACGTTTATTCACAAAGAAGATGGTGTGCATGAGACGATGCAGAAAAGGTCCCGCCATATTCTCGTCAGCACTCCATTGATAAGCACTTTTTACCTGACCCGAAATCTGGAGATCGCCAATAACCTGGGCATCCAGGCCAATAGCCACCTGAAAAAGGTGTTCGATCGCGTTAGCACCCTCAAGCCTTTGGAAATAGTCCTGATAACCATCCGTAAGCTTTTTTACGAATGCAAGGCCCGTGAAAATTTCGATGGTGTGGTCTTTTTCGGAGTTGTAGTAGATCTCAGTCCTGTTACAGGTCGAAATCACCAAAATGTCCGTAGCACTCGTGTATTCCCGAAGAAACTGCAGTAGCTGTTTTCCTGTCGTTTCGGTGAGCGAAACCTGTTCCCTGATGGATACGGGTGCGGTTTTATAAGTAAGAACGAGTGCTTTAAAGTTTGGTGTCATCAGAACTACAAATGTAAATCCAGTTGGAAAATCAAACAGTAAAAAACTATCGCAAGCGATAATTTAGAATCAGTTTAAATAGCTTTCCTGAAGCGGACTGCTCCTTTTACGACGTTTGGCCGCCGAGGTTTTGTCTCTCCTCACCAAATACAACAATTCCGCATGCGGAAGTTCAAACTGATCAGTAAAAAAACGGGTTTCTTCGTGTAAAAGGCCTGAGCGTTATCAGATTCATAAACTGACTTTTCTCATAGGGGGCCTAAATGCTATATTCGGATAGCATTTAAACCGTTAGCAGCATGTTTTTTTTTATTTATCGCTGGCTCTACCGCCAGGTTGGATTTTCGCGTGCCCAAAGCAATGGCTTCCTTTTACTTCTGCCCCTGACCATCGCTTTCGTCTTCTCCGCTCCCCTCTACAGATCGTATCAAAGCAGAATGGGGCCTGATTTCACGGCGGAAGACTACAGTCACCTCGACAGTCTCGTTGCCCTTTTCAATCCGGCCTTTACAGGTACTGCTGAAACGATTTTTTATTTTGATCCAAATCGCATTTCGGTTGATGACATGAAAAGATTGGGAATTCCGACCCCGGTTGCAGCCCGGATCTCCCGATATCGGGAGAGTGGGGGCTCATTCAGGACAAAGCACGACTTTCGGAAAATTTATGGATTGGACAGTGCTCTATACCAGCGCCTGTACCCTTTCCTTGAACTGCCGGATTATCGAAAAGAGTCGCAATCAGTATCACCCCCCGGCCGGCCGAAGCGTGCACAAATCAAGATCAACAGATTTGATATCAATCTTGCTGATACAGCCGAATTGAAGGCAATCCGCGGAATTGGGGAGAAGCTCTCGGTTCGAATTGTGCGCTTCCGCGACGCTTTGGGTGGATTTGTTTCGGTCGAACAGCTTGCTGAAGTATATGGCCTGGACTCCACCAGAATTGCTGAATTGCAACGCCATTGTTTCATTGAACCTGGTTTTCAGCCAAAAAAAATCAATATTAATACGGCTGCCCGTCAGGATATAGCCGGTCATCCCTATATTTCTCACCGGCAAGCAGGCTCTATTGTTGCCTACCGATTTAATCATGGAAACTATGCTTCAATCGAGGATATTTGCCGCATCGAAAACCTGGATTCAGTTACTTTCCGGAAAATCCGGCCCTATCTGACGGTTGATTGACGAATCCATGGACGATGTGAAAGAGTAGGTGCCGTTTTTGTCGGCTTTCATTCAGTACAATCCAATATGGCCGCACAGGCAAAAGGAATATTAAGAACATTTTTAAGGAGACTTACCAACCTGTCTGGGAACAACCGCAGCCTTTTGTTGCTGCGCCTGATTTCTGACCAGTTTGTTGACGTGCAGCGCCTCAGCTTTCTGAACGGTGCTCCCGCGTTTGAACTGCTACGCACGTTGGTGAAAGGTTCCGACTATCGGATCTGCGCGATTCACGACAGCAGAGTGGAAGCTAACAACATCGTCAGCACGAAGCTGAAGATGCTGCAACGTGCCGACCATTCTGTTTTTGAAGAGCGAGGTACGCGCGATTTGCACATAGGCTGGCCGTTTCTTCGTGGAAAGTTTGCCGACGGCACGATGGTAAGATGTCCGTTGCTTTTCTTTCCGGTTCGCCTTGTTCAAAAAGATCAGTCGTGGATACTCGA
>JAEZDW010000177.1 GCA_023417955.1 Bacteroidota bacterium | reverse complement strand
ATAGTGATTTCCTGCCGCAATTGACCTCCTGGAAGGCTTGAACGCGGCATGATTGAGGATAGATAGGAATTCCACCGGCATACCCCAAGTTTTATCCATTCCTGTTTTTCGCCGGACAACAATGATTCCGGAACTCAACAGTTCAACGCTATTTTATCGCGGCTCCAGCCTCAAATCAAAAACAGCTAAATCGACCTTCGGAAACAGATTTAGAATAATCAAAGAGCTACACGTACTATCGTCCGGCACGAAATACCATCGTAAGATTTGCCGAAATCAAACGACGGAAAAGTCCCGGCGAATGGTTTGGGTTCGGTCAGGCCCGGTAGAAATTAACGTGATAGGCACACCCAACTCACCTTCAAGGAAGCGCACATACTCCATCAGCGCAGCCGGCAGGTTCTCTTCCGACAAGCCGCGCAGCGAAGTCATCCAGCCATCCAGTTCGGTGTAAACCGGTGTAATCTGCTCGTTGACAAGTTCATATGGAACAATTTCAGTCACCGAACCATCAGCGAGCTTGTATTTTGTACAAACCTTGATCGTTTTGAAATTGCTGAGCACGTCAGCTTTCATCATCAGGAGCTGTGTAACTCCGTTAATCATTATAGAATACTTCAACGACGGAATGTCAATCCAGCCACAGCGACGAGGCCTGCCGGTGGTGGACCCGAATTCGTTACCATCTTTACGTAGCTGCTCTCCGAGCTCATCCGATAACTCCGTGGGGAAAGGCCCGCTGCCAACCCGTGTGCTATACGCCTTGAAGATTCCGTAAACTTCGCCGATGTGGCGCGGTGCAATACCGAGACCGGTACACGCACCGGCTGTCACCGTATTCGAGCTGGTCACAAACGGATAACTTCCAAAATCGATATCCAGCAATGCCCCCTGCGCTCCTTCGGCAAGGATCGACGAGCCGTGCTTCAATTCCTGATTCAGAAAATATTCACTTTCGATCAGGTTAAAGTCTTTCAAAAATGCAACTGAATCAAGGAAGGCCGACTCCAGTTCATTCCAGTTATACTCAATATCATGCTCGCGCAAAATCTTGAAGTGAATATCAGTCAGCTTTTTGAACCTCGAATCAAATTCAGATGATACAATATCGCCAACGCGAAGACCCTGACGGCCGATCTTGTCCTGATACGTCGGTCCGATCCCTTTCAGCGTTGAACCGATTTTACTGTCGCCTTTTGCCTTCTCGTAAGCCATGTCCAGCAATCGGTGCGTTGGCAGGATGAGTGTGGCCTTCTTCGAAATGAAGAGATTTTTTTTGACGTTCAGGTTGAACTTTGCGAGTTTCTCGATCTCGGTTTTGAAAACAACGGGATCAAGAACGACGCCGTTTCCGATTACATTTCGTGTCGTCTCACGGAAAATGCCCGAAGGAATCTGATGAAGTACGTGTTTGATTCCATCAAATTCGAGGGTATGGCCCGCATTAGGTCCACCCTGAAAACGGGCAATCACATCATACCTGGGCGCCAGAACATCAACAATTTTGCCTTTGCCTTCGTCGCCCCATTGAAGGCCAAGTAGCACATCTACCTTGGACATTTATTCTTAAGATTTTTATTCGACTATATCTCCTTCGCTTTGCACGATCTGGAAGATCGCATTGAGTTTGGTGATGACCAACAGCTTCTGGACGGACTCTGATGGTTTCATCAGGAACACTTCTCCGCCTTTGTTTCTAAATTTTGTCAGAATCGTAATAAGCGTTCCAATACCGCTACTGTTGATATATCGCACGTCTGATATATCAACCACACATGTCAACACCTTATCGCGAATCGCGTTATTCACAACTTCAATAATTGAGCTTCCGTTTTCCTCACCAATCAGGTCACCGGAAAGCCGCAGAATCAGCTTGTTATTTTTGGTTTCGTTTGTGTACGTCATAGCGTTTCGTTGACAGGAACCGGTTTGTTTTCGCAGTTCTCTTTGGTACAGGTTGCGTACAGAATCAGGGAATGGTGGAGCACGTTGAAGTGCAGTATTTCCTCCACCGTATTCTGAATGTTTTGAATCCGGGGGTCGCAGAATTCAACCACTTTATGGCATTCAGTGCAAATAAGGTGGTCATGTTGTCGGTAACCATACGATTTTTCGTACTGCGCGAGATTCTTTCCAAACTGGTGCTTGCTCACAAGATCGCACTCCACGAGAAGGTCGAGCGTGTTATATACGGTGGCCCGGCTTACCCGATAATTCTTATTCTTCATACTGATGTAGAGCGACTCCACATCAAAATGGCCGTCCCGCGAATAAATCTCTTCCAGGATCGCGTAACGCTCCGGAGTTTTCCGCAGCTCCTTGTTCTCCAGGTAGGCCGTGAAGATTTTTCTTACCTCGTCGTATAGTTTTGAATTCAATGCCATTTTTCAGCGGGGTCAAAGATATACCAGTTTTCAGAGAATAATAAAACAAACAGGATAATTACTGGGCCCCTTCGGCACCCGTCCTTGAGTCAAATCTGCTTGTTTTTACGACGCCCTCCACATTCCGCAATTTCTCCATCAACTGCTCCAGGTGGCGGGTATCATTTACATATAACATGATTTCGCCTTCAAATATTCCTGAATCGGTATGTATTGACATTGAACTCATGTTCACTTTGAGTTCTTCGGAAATTATTCTTGAAACATCGTTGATGAGCCCTACGCGGTCCGTTCCGCGGATCTTCAGGCCGGTCAAAAAAGCAACTTCGTGCTGTGACGTCCATTTAGCTTTGACAACCCGGTTACCGTGATGCGAAAGCAACTCAGGCGCATTGGGGCAATTCGTGCGATGGATCTTAATCCCCTCATTCACAGTCACAAAGCCGAAAACATCGTCACCAGGTATTGGTGTACAGCATTTCGCCAGCTTGTAATCAACAACGTCCATGTCCTCACCAATCAGCAGGATGTCTTCATAGCGTCCTTTTACTTTGGTGATTTCCTGCTCGATCGCCCGCGCGTCGGATACAAGCACGTTTGGCCGCGACTTGAGCGGACTCGTTGGTTTGTTTTCAACGAATCGTTTGATATCGGCCGTGGAAATAAAGCCGCTGCCGACGCGATAATAAAGCTCGAAATGTGTCTGCGTTTTGAAGTAATCGCGCATTTGTTCGAGCAATGGCTGAGTCGGCTCTTCTTTGAGCTGACGGAGTTTACGGAGAATGATTTCCTTTCCTTCCTCCGCCGACTTTTTCTTGTCTTCTTTGAGAACGTCCTTAATCCTGGACTTCGCCTTTGAACTAACAGCGAAGCGCAGCCAGTCTTCATGTGGTTTTTGCTTCGCCGACGTGAGGATTTCTATCTGATCACCGTTCTTCAGGACATAATTAATCGGTACGAGCTTGTTGTTGACCTTTGCACCGATACATTTTGATCCGATCTGCGTGTGAATTTCAAAGGCAAAATCGAGGGCAGTTGCACCGTAAGGAAGTGTCTTGAGCTCTCCCCTGGGGGTAAAGACAAAAACTTCTTCACTAAAAAGGTTTCCTCTGAAATCGTCGACAAAATCAAGTGCACTGTGGTTGTTTTGCTCAAGCAGGTCGCGCACCCGGGCAAGCCATTTTTCCAGGTTTGACTCGGCGGTGGAGTTGCTGTCCTTATACTTCCAATGGGCAGCGTAGCCTTTCTCCGCAATTTCATCCATGCGCTTGCTTCGGATCTGCACTTCGACCCATTGGCCGTTCTTCGCCATCACCGTAGTGTGCAGCGATTCATATCCATTTGCTTTCGGTGTACTGATCCAGTCACGAAGGCGGTCGGGATTCGGCGTGTAGAAATCGGTCACTATCGAGTACACCTGCCAGCACAACGCTTTTTCATTTTCATAGGGTGTATCGAGGATGATTCGGATGGCAAACAGATCGAACACCTCCTCGAACGGAATATTCTGCTTGCGCATCTTGTTCCAGATCGAATAAATACTTTTCGGGCGGCCCTTGATTTCGTATCTGATTTTCAGTTTGTCGAGTTCCTCGTTGATAGGAACCATAAACTGTTTAATGAATTTGTTTCGCGCAGCTTTTGTCGCGTCAATCTTGCGAACGATGGAATCGTAAATATTCTTGTCCGTAAACCGGAGGTAAAGATCTTCCAGCTCGGTTTTTATCGCGTTCAAACCGAGTCGGTGTGCAAGCGGAGCATACAGGTAGATGGTTTCATTCGCGATCTTCAGTTGCTTGTTCCTGGGCATGCTGTCCAGCGTTCGCATGTTGTGCAGGCGGTCCGCCAGTTTGATAAGAATCACGCGGACATCCTCCGAAAGCGTGAACAGCATTTTACGGAAATTCTCTGCCTGCTGTGAACTCCCATATTCGAAAACGCCCCGGATTTTTGTAAGTCCATCGATGATCTTGGTAATCTTTTTACCAAAGGTGCGTTCGATGTCCACGAGTTCCATATCGGTATCCTCGACGACGTCGTGCATCAGCGCGGAGACAATTGAGGTCGTTCCAAGGCCAATTTCTTCGACACATATTTCGGCAACGGCGAGCGGATGGAATATGAAGGGCTCACCTGATTTCCGCCGCATGTCTTTGTGGGCGGACAAACTGATTGTAAATGCTTTTTTTATCAATTTGGCATCGCCGTCCTTGAGAATCGGCTTCGCCTTTCTAAGTAGTCTCCGGTATCTATTTATTATCTCTTTTTTCTCCTGCTCGGCATCTATTACCATCCTGAAACCATTTAAAACCCGCTTTCTTCAGCTTTTTTGTATTCTTTTCGACTGCTTTTTAAACGCTCAATTTAATTGCGTTTGCTATTTCATTTGCGAATATTATCAATAAATTTGCGCTCCTTTTACGGCTGTGGCCATTAGTTTCTTACCAATGTCAGAAATTTCGGCCCACCCGAAACCGACCGGATGTGGCGTAATTGGTAGCCGCGCCAGACTTAGGATCTGGTGCCGCAAGGCGTGGGGGTTCGAGTCCCTCCATCCGGACA
>JAEZDW010000146.1 GCA_023417955.1 Bacteroidota bacterium | reverse complement strand
CTGCAAGGTCATGCATCGATGAAACTCCTGTATTCCGAATCAGGAGCCCGGAAATGGTAACGTTATGAGCGCGTATGCTGATATTTTCATATTTATCTTCACCGTCGATCACCGGCATTGACTTGCCCAGCAACGTAAGTGGCTTGTCAATGATGATGTTGCCTTCTTTGTAGACGCCGGCATGAATAAGCAAGGTATCGCCGGTATTGGCAATCGCAATTCCTTCACGAATCGTTTTTATTCTTTCGGATGCACCAATGGGCAGGATACGCGCATGTGATGCTGTAATGAGAAGAATTACCAGAAGGGACGTGAGGGATGTGCTTTTCATTCTGCCTGTTTGTTACTTAAACTGTGTCACAAGTTCGCCCCAGGTCAGGTAAATGCCTTTAAGCTCACGGCTGTGTTGTTTCATTTCTTCGTAATCTCCAAATGCAGCGACCTGACTTGCCATAGGACTCTTTATTGAGCTGGCCTTAACGTAAAACGCCGTACCTGCATCTGTAAGTTCTCCGGGTTTGTTGAATTGTGTGACGAGTTTGTATTGTATATCCCGATCGTCCTTTATGTTCTCATTGATGAAGCTGATCATACAGTTGACGTCGTCGAATTTGTAGACCTTGCCCTTGGTGGTGACGATTTCCGCACCAAACTTTTGATCCATCAGCACCATTTTGCAATGCTGACAGGCGTCTTCACCATACACCAGCGGTTCGGGTTCCGGAGTACAGGCACTCATAAAAGTGATGAATGCAATTAACAGGGGAGAAGCGTAGTGTTTCATCTTGCCTTCCTGGGATAAACATAAAATTCGAGAACCACCAATGCGATAAGGCCTGCACCTGCTACTGCAACTATCCAACCTCCGATATCCGGACCTGAAAATGCTGTGAAGTTGAGCAGCTGTTTTGTTCCGATCAGCGGCGGCTGATATGACATTCCCGGAACGACAATCGCCGCATTGGGATCGAGGTTATGACCGTAGTCGTATCCCCATAAATAGAAGTCTACCAGTGCCCCGATGCCGGCCGCAATGATCACAACGAGGAATGCCAGGAGAGACCATCTTCTGCCGATGAGGCTTGCGACCAGCCCGATAATGATTATTGCGCCGACAATGTAGATCATATAGGTAAACTCTGGAAACATGCTCACTTCAATGTGGCGCATACCGATATAGTGATTGAGTGCGCTGATGATCTTTACGTCGCCCGTCAGGTTATCGATCCATATTTTCATTTCAAGTCCTTCCGGATATTGAGGCGCCCACATCAGAATCCGCCATAGCGGTACGAAGTAGGCACTGACCATCGCGAGTGAGAGAACTGCGATAATTATCCGGGTTGATGCTCTTAGTTTCTTCATTTTGGGATTTTTTGATAAAAGAATATCCCGTTGCCGTTTTTAATCCGGCAACGGGATACCGGAATCGGTTCACCCGGGCGCTGCAGTGTGTTACTGCACCTCAGGCTCACCAGTCGAAAACTTGATCGGCGTGTTGGAGTTGGCAGGTGATACCCTCAGGTAACCTGACATTTCCTGGTGAAGCGCCGAGCAGAAGTCTGTACAATAGAATGGATAGATACCGGGTTGCAGCGGATTGAACTTCAATGTCTGCGTTTCGCCCGGCATGATCAGAATTTCTGCGTTATTTGCACCTTTGATTGCGAAACCATGCGGAACATCCCAATCTTGTTCAAGATTCGTTACATGGAAGTAAACGTCATCGCCGACCTTGATACCTTCGATGTTATCCGGAGTAAGGTGTGAACGGATGGCAGTCATGTAAACGTGAACTTCTTTTCCATTGCGTTCAACACGTGCATGGTTTTCTCCTTTCGCTGCATAAGGGTGTTCGTTTTCTTCTATTTTATAGAACTTCACAGAATTCTGTTGAATCATGCTTGCAGGAATTGCTTCCGCGTAGTGTGGTTCACCCGTTGTGGGGAAGTCGAGGAGCAGTTGCATTTTGTCGCCTGAAATGTCATAGATCTGTGCAGAATGTGTTAGCTCCGGCCCGGTAGGCAGGTAGCGGTCTTTTGTGATCTTATTATAAGCGATTACGTATTTGCCGTGAGGCTTTTTCGTCGGTCCGCCGGGAACGCTAAGGTGTCCGATCGAATAATAGGTCGGAACGCGGTCGAGGATTTCAAGGGTTTTTACATTCCACTTCACGATTTCGGATGAAACGAACATGGATGTGTAAGCATTTCCTTTGTCGTCGAACTCCGTGTGCAAGGGGCCAAGACCTGGTTTTTGAACTTCGCCATGAAGCGCAGCTTCGTATCGAATAACGGGAATTCCATCGAAATCGCCTTCATAGTCCTTATCCGCGATTGCTTTTTGAAACTTCGAGAATGCGAACACAGGCATTTTTGCTTCAAGTTTGCCACTACCTACGATGTACTCACCGGTAGGATCGACGTCGCAGCCGTGAGGTGACTTCGGACAAGGAATGAAGTATACCAGATCTTTGAGTTCACTTACATCCAGAACGGTAACTTCATCAAGCATAGTTGAAGTTGCGCTGTGCTTTCTCTCATCGTAAACGTTGTGCGCGTAGCGGGCTTTTTCTTTTTTGCCCTTGCCCTCCGCCAGGTATTCTTCGGCCTTCTTCCAGTTTACAGCCATGATATAATCTTTGTCATTCTTGGAGGCATTCATTTCCAGGAGTGTGTATGCCTGTTCTGTGTTGTAGCATGAGAAGAAGAACCATCCATGAGAAGGGCCTTTGCCGGCGCGACTCAGGTCATAGTTGAACCCGGGCGTTCTGAGTTGGAAGGCAATACTCATTTCTCCGGATTGCGGATCGACTTTGATGAAGCTTATCGAGCCTTTGAAGTTCTCTTTGTAAGAACTGATAGGCACATCCTGGTTGTCCCCTAGCGGGATACTGAATCGGGTACCTGCAACCACATACTCGGTGTTTTCTGTGATGAAAGGTGAGGAGTGATTACCACCACTGTTCGGAAGTTCCAGGATTTCAACGGTCCGGAAGGTTTTCAGGTCTACACGCGCAACGCGTGGGGTGTTGTTCGCATTACCGAATGCCCATCGGCCATCGTGTTCGGCATTTGTTGTCGATAACGCGATGTGGTGAAGATCATCCCAGGGAATGAACCCGTGTGATGTATTCAGCATGGGCTTTGTTTCTTCGCTATAGCCGTAACCATTTTCCGGGAAAACGGCGAACACAGGAAGAATTTTGAAAAGTCTTCCTGAGGGGATGCCGTAGATGGCCATTTGGCCGTTGAAGCCGCCAGACACTACGTTGTAGAATTCGTCATAAGAACCGGGTGCGACATAGACTTTCGACGCCGCGTTTCCAGTTACTACTTCTCCTGGGCCTTTCGGGGCACAACCGTCCATCAGGGCACCTGACACCGTCAGGATCACTGCCAATGCGGTGGCTTTAATCGGTATTGCTTTCATATAAATCATTGGTTAGTCTAGTGTTCGTCTGGTTACGGAGCAAAGCTTATTGCTCGCCGTCGTTTTGTCTCATGAATTCAAGGATGTCGCGCGCGTCTCCGATCGAAACATTTTGATTCGGCATTCTGGTAAGACAAAGCTCAAGCAGTTTCTGCGCTTCAGGATCCTGATCAAGCATCACGTCTACGTTGACAATCATGTTCATGATCCATTCAGGCTTGCGTCTTTTTGTGACGTCGTGCCATCCCGGTCCCACGACGCGTTTGTCATCCAGACGGTGACATGCCTGACATTTCATTTCATAAATTGCTTTTCCCCGGCCGATACGTTCCTGTTCGAGAGGTGTATTCAGTGTAACATTCTTGACTTCGCCTATGCCTTTTGTGGGATCGGCATTTGGATCGGCCTCGCGCATGGCTGCCGGTCCGCCTTGTTCACGA
>JAEZDW010000083.1 GCA_023417955.1 Bacteroidota bacterium | reverse complement strand
GTGGTTAATTCCACCCACCCATGCGAGTATCCCGCCGGTTTCAGGATCCATTGCAAGGAATCCGGCATTTAGAAAACGTAAATAGTGTCGTACCGAATCAAGCGGACTCATATTAACCTCTTTTTCGCCTTGCCAGGTGAAGATGGTCATCGCAACCTTCTTCTTCATCTCAGCGTCAATTTGCTTTTCCGACAATCCCTGTTCCTTCAACTTCTGGTAGCGTGACGATCTGCGAACTGCGTCTTTCAAAACCTGAGGTTGACTATGCCAGGGATCGCGTTGCCCCCAATGACTGTCGAACTTCTTTTGAATCGCAGTCATTTGTGTCGTCACTGCTTCTTCGGCATAGCGTTGCATCCGTGAATCCAAGGTCGTGTAAACCTTCAACCCGTCGGTATACAGATCATACGGTTCACCATTTTCTTTCTTGTTCGCGGCACACCACGCCAGTAATTCCCGACGGAGCTGAGCGCGAAAATAGGGCGCGAGGCCCTTGTGGGGAGTGATCAATTTGTACTTGAGTTTAAGCGGAGTTTTCTGCAGAGCTTCTGCGCGTCCCGCCTCGATCAAGCCGTACTTCGCCATTTGAGAAAACACGACGTTTCTTCTTTGGGTGGCACGTTCGGGGAACAGACGCGGGTTGTAAAGATGCGTTGCCTTCAACATTCCAACCAGCACGGCGCCTTGTTCAAGGGTAAGTTTGTTGGTCCTGACGGAGAAAAAACGCTGAGCAGCAGCGTCAATTCCATATGTATTATCAGCAAAGGGAATTGTATTCAGGTATAGTGTCAGCAGGGCTTTCTTATCGTAAACATTTTCAAGTCGCCACGCAACAATCATTTCCTTTATCTTATTGACTGGAAGCGACAAGAAACCGTGCGATGTGCGCGGATAAAGGTTCTTCACAAGCTGTTGCGTGATGGTACTCCCGCCTCCGGCAGACTCATTTTGAAGGATGATCGACTTTACCAACACCCGCAGTAAGCTGACTACATCGATGCCGTGATGCTCGTAAAAGCGAACGTCCTCAGTCGCCAGCAATGCGTCCTCAACGTGGCCGGGGATGTCTTCATATCGGATTGTCGACCGCTCCTGTATGAAGTAACGGCCGAGCAGTACGCTGTCGCGACTGTACACTTCGGTAGCTGCCGGGTTTTCGACTGCAGCGAGTTCTTTGCGGTCGGGTAATCGGCCGAAAGTGCCCGTCCAAACCAGAAACACGAAGAAAACGATAGCGCCTGCAAACACAGTGGCGGCCGCTGTGGCAGCAAGCAGAATCTTACGAATCAGCGGCTGGCGCTTGTAAAATCCGACAATACGAAATGGTATGCGTTTTAACTTCGCGAGTATTTCGTGGTTCATTGGCAATTAGTCCTTTCAAAGAAACGGAACGTCCTCAGAAAAAATTGCAGCCAGCAGAAGACCGGCTGTTTTATTCTATGAGGGTAATGGTATCGCGACGAAAGGAGAATACGATGATTGAATTAATCTTTTACTCACCGAGACCGGACCTTTCGCCCGGGTTCTTATGTTTTTCCACGCCCCGCTTTTCTTCGCGGTTGGCGCTATCCAACCCGGCAACCTCCTGGACCATTTTTTCCTTCAGGAACCCGTATCCGCTGCCGAACTTGTAGGCATGCTTGCCGATAACGGCTATTGGGGTACAGATCAATTTGGGATCGTTAACCATAACGGTAAGCATACTCTGCCTATCCATCATCTTCAATCCTTCCTTGTGAACGCTGATATGATCGTCATAGGTTGGATCAATCAAGTCTTCAATACCGACATTCATTTTACCAGCGATTTCCGCAAGCTGGGTCTCGGTTATTTTTTCCTTCGCGAGATCCAGCGTTTTTATCCGAAAGCCCTGTAGTGCTTCGGCGTAGCCGCGTGCCTTGCGATCATCGTGTTTGTCTGAGTTAAATATTAGGGTAAGCTCCCCTGGCTGATTTTCAATCATATTCATAGTTGTTTCTTATTTTGCCATGAATGCGGTTAACATCCAATGGTGTTTTTCGATATCGTGAATAAAACTTTTTACCATCTCCTCCGTACCTGAGTCGCCCAGGTCGGCAGCAACATCCACGACTTCGAACATGTGTTCCAACAAAATCCGGAAGTCGCTAAGAACTTCCCTTACCATTATGTCCGAAGGAAGGTCCGTTCCCGTCTCGACGATTTCCGAGCTTTCGAGGTACTCCCTCATGGTACTGAATGGCGTCTTTCCAAAAACGCGTATACGCTCCGCTATCTCGTCGATGTTTTCACGCGCCTCATTGCACTGCTGCTCAAACCTCTCATGGAGATCAAAAAAGTCCGACCCTTTAACATTCCAATGGTAGTTCCGGAGTTTTTGGTAGTGAACGCTGTAATTGGCCAGCAATCGGTTCAATACCTCAGTAATCCGTGCCGTTTCTTCATCGGTCCAACCCAGTTTCACCGGTTTGTTTTTCGCCATGCGATTATCCATTTGGGTTCGTGGTACGTTGGGAAGATCATGTGCAATTTCCATAACACTTGTATTTACGTCGGTTTACCAGAGTCAAAACTGAAATGTTCATTCCATGATATTCCGCCATTTCCCGGGATCAAAACCCGGTTCTGAGTAGAGATTTTTTCACAAAACGGGGCGATTGCGCCCGGCTATTCGCAGCGTAGCAGGTCCGTTGTGTGGAGATCAAAACCCTTTTTAATAAATAATGTGACGCGGGTGTCCACCCAAACGGCTGGTATTAAAATGGCTGCATGGCAATCAAAACCCACTCATTTTATGTCAACTACGCAACACCCCGAGTTACCAGTTCAGGAAGAGGAACTGAACATGATCCAACAAATCCGGAAGGAGCTTTCGCTTGAAGATCCACGTCACGCGGTGAGGCTAATTGCTTCCATTCTCCAGGCGCTCAGACAGACCCTGTCTCTCGAAAAGGCCAACAGACTCTTAAACACGTTACCCGATTTCCTCAAGGTTATTTTTGCATCCGGGTGGCAAAGAACGGAAAAGAACGTACAGGTAAATCACCTGGACGAGTTTGTCAACCTCGTAATGGAGCGGGACGCCCGTGACAAAAAAGGCCTATTCCGGAATGAAGTTCAAACTCTCTCCGTTGTTATCCTTACCTTAAAACTATTGAACAAGATTACGGACTTGCAGCACATTGACGGATTGAGCCCGTCACTTTTGCAGGAACTTCGTGAGCTTCCGTCGGAGGCAGCAGCGTGATTCTGAAACATGACTGAGCAAAGAAATCGCACGCGCAAAATCATTCTGATCACATTAGGTGTGGTCGCATTCCTGGCAATCGCCTTCCTGGCCGGGAGGTATATCCTGTATAGCCAGATTCGGAAGGCCATTAAGAACGAACTGGCTAATCTCGAAGAACAGGATATCTTCGTCAGTTTCCATGCTCTTAATATTCAACTTTTCCGCGGTGCGCTCGAAGTTGAACATCTTAATGTATATGTCCACAAAGACAGCATTGACCATCCCGGTCTAGATGCACAAGTTCCATATGTCCTTATTAAAGGAATTGATTTGATTCCATTTATAAGAAGCAGAACGTTATCCCTGCATTCAGTCATTGCGAACAACGCGGCGGTGACTTATGCACAAGGTTCAACATTGTTTGAACACGACAGCACTCGTGAACGAAAAATCGAACTTCGTAACATTGCCATTCAGAATGTGGAATTACCTGGAATTGATCTCTATGTTCGCAATGAAAACGACGCTGATACCCTCGCACATTTACTGACCAATATTCGTATGACGGACTTGTTTCTCAACAAAGAACTCGATTCGATGACGTGGCAACGGGGAATTGTGCACGTCACCGATCTCGCGTTGAGAACATATCAAAATCAGTATGGATACTCGGCAAAAAGAGTACGCTTCGATATCCGTGAGCGAAACATCGAAATCGATTCATTCCGGGTTAAGCCTGTACTGACCCGCCCTGAGTTTATGCGGTTTATCAAAAAACAAACCGACTATGTCGATGGCTTCGTACAACAAATGACCATTACCGGTGCAAACTGGTTCGTCTATCCGAAACCCGGAATCACTGCGCGCAGTATCACCACAACATTTCATCTCGACCTTTATCGTGACAAACGTTATCCGTTTCTCGAACGAAAAGAGAAACCGCTGCCGTCGCACATGTTACAGCGACTACCTTTTGAAATTGTAATTGACACTCTGCGCGTAAAGAAGAGCTTTGTACGGTACGAAGAACATCCTGAAGAAGGCGACTCTGCGGGGCACGTTCTCTTTGATGAGTTGTATGCGACTTTTGAAAAGGTTCACAACATCCCTGACTTAAAGCAGCCGATAAGAATGAGTGCGCGCGCACGATTTATGGGCACTGGCAGACTCGATGCGCATTTTACATTTCCCAGCGATACGATGCAATCGTACAAAGCCTGGGGTACCCTGACGAGCATGCCTCTCAATGACGTCAACCCGATGCTGGTCCCTGCAGCTAAAGCGAAAATCGAGGCCGGACGAATGAAGAGTCTGAATTTTGAGTTCACGTATAACGCGAGAAACTCGAAAGGTACTGTGGAATTGAATTACGAAGACCTTAGAATTCAAATGCTACGTTCTAACGGAAAGAATGAGGAGAAAGTCAGCAAGATCAAAACACTCCTGCTAAACACTTTCGTAATCAAAAAGAATATGGACGAGGATATCGGACGCGATGAACGCACCGGAGTGATCGATTTCCAGCGTGATCCAAGACGCTCTGTATTTAATTATTGGTGGAAGTCGCTGCTTTCAGGGCTTAAAGACGCCTATAACCTCAATGATCTTCCCATCCCGGGTAACGGCAAGGACAAGAACAAAGATTCCTCGAAAAAGGAAAAGAAAAAAAAAGGAACGAAGGGCATCCTGTCCAGAATATTCTGATTACGCACATCTGTCGGGAATAAGGTTTTAGCGAATATCAAAAACAACCTTACTGTATGGAAAATTATGTAATTCGTTTCACCGATGCGCAGCGGGAAGCTGTAATGAAGGTAATTAGCAAATCAAACGATGTCATTATCAACCGACTCGAAGAGAACAGCGTTGGCATAACGGTACAGCTGGACGAAGCGGACGAAGCATACGGTGTACTGCTTGATGAAATTAAGCGCGAGCTTAACAAGATGCAGATTCCACTTCAACGAGTGAATTAGGGTAGCAAGAAAATGGAAATCGGAAAGCACGTGTGGGCAATTGCCGAGGGCTATATTCCATCGTATGGTACCGGGAAAGAACCCGAATTTACGAGTCATGAAACTGCGTGTATTTTAAACGCATCAGATCGGGATGCACATATCGACCTCACTTTGTATTTCGCGGACAGAGAACCGGTCGGGCCCTATGCCGTAACAGTCCCTGCAAATAGGACGTTGCACCTGCGCTTTAACGATCTCAAAGATCCGGCGGCCGTTCCGAGGGATACGGATTACTCCGCCGTTTTCATTTCCGATACTCCGGTTGTGATTCAACATACGCGTCTGGATTCGCGACAAGCTGAAAATGCTCTGCTTTCTACCATTGCCTGGGGGCAGTAGTATTCAATCAAACAAATCTGAGGTCAGATAGCGGTCCCCGCGATCGCATACAATAAACACAATAACACCCGCATTTATTTTTTCGGCAACTGACACGGCTGCTGCAAGTGCGCCACCACTGCTCATTCCTGCGAGTATACCTTCTTCGCGCGCCAGCCTCTTTGCAAACACTTTCGCATCCCGTTCACTGACGTCCACGATTTGGTCAACGCGGTCGCGTTCGAAAATCCGCGGAAGAAATGCAGGTGACCAGCGCCGGATCCCGGGAATACATGAACCATCGGTGGGCTGGGTTCCCACAATGGTAACCCCGGAATTTTGTTCCTTCAGGTAGCGCGACACACCCATGATTGTTCCGGTTGTGCCCATTGCAGATACAAAATGAGTAATGCTGCCATCTGTATCGCGCCATATTTCGGGACCGGTAGTCTGGTAATGAATACGATAGTTATCGGGGTTTGAAAATTGGTTGAGGATAAAATAACCCTCGGATTTTGCCATCTCCTCAGCTAATTCACGCGAATATTCAATTGTTTTTTCAGCCGGGGTAAGAATAACCCTTGCACCATACGCCTCCATTGCACGTACCCTTTCGCGCGTTGAGTTATCGGGCATAATAAGGGTCATTTGCAGATCCATGAGGCGCGCGATCATGGCCAACGCAATGCCGGTGTTTCCGCTTGTGGCTTCAACAAGGCGGTCGCCTCTTTTGATTTCACCACGCTCCAGTGCGCCTTGTATCATTCCAAGTGCAGTCCGGTCTTTTACACTGCCGCCGGGATTGTCACCCTCCAACTTGCCATAGATGGTGACACCGGGTTTTGAAAATACATTTCGGATTTCGACAAGTGGTGTATCTCCGATGAGTTCAACTAATTTCATAATTGAGTGAATTATGCATCCGGCCGGAATACCACCAGATCAGTTTCGTGTGTATCACCGTTATACATCTTTGCCTGGTAGTAAATTTTGGAGTTCGGAGGCACGCTTCGTGTAAGCCATACGTTGCCACCAATAACGCTCCCGTGACCGATAACAGTTTCTGCGGCGAGTATTGTCGCGCCGGCGTATACGATCACGTTATCTTCAAGCGTCGGATGTCGTTTCTTTTCTGCATCAGCCTTATTAACAC
>JAEZDW010000305.1 GCA_023417955.1 Bacteroidota bacterium | reverse complement strand
GAGAAACTAAATTTTAATCCTAAAACTTTAATACAATGCAAAAGTTTCAAGAGCTCAAAGATCTCATTACCTCGCTGGAAGGAGATATTGACAAGTTTTATAACAAGGGCAATTCTGCTGCCGGTACACGCGTAAGGAAAGGTATGCAGGATCTTAAGAACATCGCGCAAGCAATTCGCGCTGAAGTTCAGGAGATCAAAAACAAAGCCTGATCCGATTAGACCCCACGAAACTCACAGCATAAAAAAAGGATAGCGCCCTGCTATCCTTTTTCCTTTTCGGGCTCACCCGTTTACATTTTTGCCATTGCGGCATCAATCTTCTTCTTCAATTGCTGTGTCGCCGGCAGCAGCGGCTGGCGCACAAATCCGTCGCATACACCCATTCGCTCCAGCACATATTTAACGCCCACAGGATTTCCTTCCTCATACATGGGACCATTTATGTCCAGCAACCTGCTCTGTTCAACCGCAGCTCTTTTGTAGTTGCCTGCAAATGAGTAGTCTTTCATCTTGCGAAACACGCCCGGATAGGCATTTGCCAGCACTGAAATCACGCCCCTGGCGCCCAGTGAATACAACGGTACCGTTAACATGTCATCTCCGGAAATCATTAGAAAATCATCCGGCGCATCGCGAAGTATGCGCATGCATTGCTCAATACTGCCCGACGCTTCCTTGATGCCTATGATGTTCCTGTGCCTGGCAAGGCGTATCGTAGTTTCCGCAGTGAGGTTAGAAGATGTCCTGCCCGGCACGTTGTAAAGAATTACCGGCACGGGCGACTTATCAGCGACAACTTTAAAATGCTGATATATGCCTTCCTGCGACGGCTTGTTGTAGTAAGGACTAACCGACAGGAGAGCCGTCACGCCTGTAAAGTCAGTTTCCTTAATCATGCGGAGTACTTCGCTCGTGTTGTTACCACCGATGCCGTACACGACGGGCAGATTCTTTCGGTTGTTTTCGAGAACAAACCGGAGGATTTCATCCTTTTCGTCATGTGTGCAGGTGGGCGATTCTCCCGTGGTCCCCATGACAACGTAATAGTCGACACCTTTTGCCGTATGTGACAGTAGCCGCTTTAATCCTTTGTAATCAACTTCAAGTTTTTCTGTGAAGGGAGTTACCAACGCGACGCCTGTACCGTATAGTTTTTTCATGTTGCAAAATACGAATGGCCAAAAGTAGTAATTATTTGTTGTCGGGAAATGGTGGAGGGATCGTAATCAGATCAATTTCCACAATGGATTCATCGGATTTGTGAGACGTACTTGTAAAGTGTCTCAAGGAGTGCGGGTGTGTTCGCAACAGCGTTGACCATGAAGTCGAGGTACTGTTCGCCTTCATCAAAATATCTGCCGACCCGGCATTTTGCATGACTCCGCGCGAGTAGATGAAGAATAAACGGATTTGGTGTCAGGTCAAGATAAAACAGGTAATCAAACGGGCCGTCAGCAAAACCTACCGCATTCTCCGATTCAAGCTTCCCGAGTAAGCTGACATCCTTTTCCATGAAAAAGTCATAACGGAACTCGTAGTTTTCGGCTTTCTCGGGCAGGAACTCCAAAACCTGGACGTGTTTGCCGTCACCCTCAAGGCGTTTGATAAATTCTTTGACTGCGAAATGCTTTTGCTTATCCTCAACCGTGAACAGCACGCCAAGTGTCTTCGCGTTCTTGTAGGGAACGCTTGTGCGGGCCGGTGCCTTCTTCTTCAGAAATCGTCTGGTACGGTATTGAAGTAAACTCAGCTTCATTAGAAATAGAATACCCGGACAATATAGGCATTAAACGCTCTCACCTTTAACGAGGCGCTCAAATTCCTCTTCGGAAATGATTTTGACGCCGAGCTTTTCCGCCTTCTCCCGTTTGGATGGTCCCATGTTTTCACCGGCTACCAGATAATCGAGTTTGCCTGAGACGCCGGAGAGTATCCTGCCGCCATTGCTGACAATGACCTCCTGCAACTGATCGCGTTCGTAATTCTTAAACACGCCTGAGATAACGAAGGACTTGTTGCCAAGCACATCGCTTTTCTTTTCGGGTTCCTTCGCCTGACTCTCGAAGTTAAGTCCGGCCTTTTTCAGTCTTTCGATTTCGTGCTGGTTATCGGGCACGCGAAAATACTGGTAAACGCTTTGTGCGATCTTCTCACCAACCTCAGGTGCAGCGAGTAGTTCTTCCAGTGTCGCCGATGCTATTCCGTCAATGGTTTTGAAATGCCGTGCCAGCTTCTCCGCGACGGTCTTTCCAACATACCGGATACCGATGGCAAAGAGTACACTTTCGAATGGCGTTGCCTTTGACCGTTCGATACCGTCAAGCAGGTTCTTTATTGATTTGTCTTTATATCCTTCGAGAAGCTGTACGTCTTCTTTTCTCAGATCGTAAAGGTCTGCAGGGCTCTTAACGAGGCCGAGTTGGTAAAGCTGATGGATTGTTTTTTCGCCAAGCGAATTCAGATCCATCGCTTTACGCTGAATGAAGTGTTCGATCCTTCCCGTGATTTGGGGTGGGCATCCAGTTGCGTTCGGGCAGTAGTGTGCAGCTTCACCTTCATAGCGGATCAGCTTCGTACCGCATTCCGGGCAATTCGAAATGTATGTTATTGGCGAACTGCCTTTGGACCTTTTTTCAACGTCGACGCCGGTCACTTTTGGAATGATCTCACCACCTTTCTCCACGAAGACGTAGTCGCCTATGCGAAGGTCGAGGCGTGCAATTTCGTTGGCGTTATGAAGCGAAGCGCGCTTCACCGTTGTTCCTGCAAGAAATACTGGTTCGAGTTCGGCAACCGGAGTTATCGCACCTGTACGTCCGACCTGGTATGTGATTCCATTCAGTCGAGTGCTGACGCTTTGTGCCTTGTACTTGTAGGCTATTGCCCACCGCGGGCTTTTTGCCGTAAATCCCAGCTGGACCTGTTGGTCAATGCTGTTTACTTTGATAACAACACCGTCAGTTTCAAGCGGAAGGTCATTGCGTTTTGATTCCCACTCGTTGATGTAAGCAAGTACTTCGTCAATGTTGCTGCACTTCCGATACGTAGGTGACACGTTGAATCCCCACTGCTCCAGTTTAGTGATCGCGTCGTCATGGGTTTCTACTCCGGATTCATCACCAAGCAGGGAATAGACATAACAATCGAGCTTGCGCTGAGCCACAACTCCGGAATCCTGCATCTTAACCGTGCCGGATGCAGTATTGCGGGCGTTGGCGTATTTTTCTTCACCAATGTCTTCGCGCTCGCGGTTCAATTGTTCGAATACTTTCTTGGGCAGGAATATTTCACCCCGTACTTCGAAACTTGCAGGGTATTCTGTTCCCTTTACGCGCAAGGGTATGCTTCGTATAGTCTTTACGTTGGTTGTGACGTCATCACCGCGAACGCCGTCTCCGCGTGTTACACCACGGGCAAGAATTCCGTTTTCATACGTGAGGCTGATGG
>JAEZDW010000294.1 GCA_023417955.1 Bacteroidota bacterium | reverse complement strand
ACAAAAACTCGATCAACTTGCCGAGATTCTAAAGAAGTATCCTGATACAAACATTCTTGTTGAGGGACATACGGACGCCACAGGTTCGGATTCGTACAACAACAAATTGTCAAAGCGGCGTGCCAATGCCGTGAGTTCTTACCTGCAGACTGCGAACATCGAAGGTTCCCGGATTGAAACGGACTGGTACGGTGAAAATCAGCCAAAGTTTCCCAATGATAATGCAGAGAACATGGCAAAAAATCGCAGAGTCGAGTTCGCTATTTACGCAAACGATCAAATGATTGAAGAAGCGAAACAACAAGCCTCTGCGCGATAAAAAATAACATAACACAAACATTTGAACGCTATGAGAAAAATCAAATATATTCTACCGGTAATAACGCTCTGTCTTTTAAGCGCTATTACGACCAACGCACAGGAATCGAACGTAACACGATTCGGTGTAAAAGGCGGTGTAAACTTTTCAAACTTCCGCGTCGATGAACTGGAGGATAATAACATCAAGGCCGGACTAAATCTCGGCTTGTTTATGAAGCTACCAATATCCGATGCAGTTGCTATTCAACCAGAGTTGCTGTACAGCAGTAAGGGATCGAAACTTAAGTACGACAACTTCATCCAGGGTGAAGGCGAATACCGTTTCAATTTCAATTACCTGGAACTGCCGATAATGGGTGTGTTTCACATTGGAGACGTTTTCAATATTCAGGTCGGTCCCTACATTTCTTATCTGGCATCAGCTAATATCAAGAACATGGACGACGACCTCGACATTCAGGATATTGCCGATTTGGACGAAGGTGACTTCAACAGGTTCGACTACGGACTCGCCGCCGGAATCGGATTTGACTTTAACGGCTTCATTGTTGGTGCACGTTATACCCATGGATTTAATGAAGTTGGGGAATCGGGAAGTATTGCAGGTGAGTTCACAAAGAATTCAAAAAACAGCGTAGGAACAATCTTCATTGGCTTTGGGTTCTAAGGCAGGAAATCAGCTTCAAAACAAAAAAGGCCGGGTCATCCGGCCTTTTTGCTTTATACTATCTTGATCGCTAATCCTCATCCTTAATTCTGGGTACAGTAACAATGAACTTCGATCCGGCATTGAGTTCTGACTCGACATCGATTGTCCCACCGTGTGACTGAACAATATTTAATGTGGCTGCAAGACCTAGTCCCATACCGTTGCGTTTCGATGTAAAATAAGGCTCGAAAAGCTTGGTTAGAATCTCCGGCGGTATTCCACTTCCGTTATCTGTGATCTCCACGACATACTCGTCGCCTCTTTCCGCCAGATTGACGCCCACACGCCCGTTGCCATTAGCGATTGCCTCGGTTGCATTCACGAGAATATTCAAGAACGCAATTTTAAGTTTCTCTTCATCAGCGTGAATGATACACGGGGCACCTGGGTATTGTTTCGAAACATTGATTCCTTTAAGGTGAATCCTGTCAGAAGCAAGTTGTATTGTATCTTCGAGAACATTCTGAAGATTGGTCACACGAAACTTCTTTTCATTCGGTTTGTAGCTATCAAGCAACTCCGCAATCAGGTTATCAATGCGTTTTGCATTGCGCAGAATAATTTCAACAAAAATCTTATCCTCGTCCGATAAACTTTCCGGGTTGATTTGCTCAATCGCCATCTGAACATTGTTCAACGGGTTCCTGACTTCGTGAGCCAACGTTCTCACCAGGCGCCCTGCTGATGCAAGCTTCTCCGCATAAAGCGTAGCACGCTCTGCCCGTTTCAGGTTGGTGATATCGTGAAGAATGCCCTGCACGTAGTTGTCGGCATTGCCAGGCTGCCGCGACGCAGTGAGCACGAAATACTTTTTCTCCTGACTCTGATCGGTCATCACCAACTCAAGGTCAACCACCTCGCCCGTCGATTCAAGGCATTCCCGAATTTTCGTACGAATAGCATTATCTTCAATAAGATCGTAAAGCGTCTTCTGAAGTAGTGACTCCACATCGTATTCAAGCAACTGGCTCATTGCCTGATTCACATCCCTAAAACGCAGATTTGCATCCGTGATGAAAATCGCATCTTTCGAACGCTCAAAAATGTTCCGGTATTTCTGCTCATTTGCTCTGAGCGCTTTCAGTGCCGCAGAACGTTCAAGCGAGTAACGGATACATCGCTCCAGCTTTTCGGTAGTGAGTTCTGCCTTTATCAGATAATCCATTGCGCCTATGCGCATCGCTTCTTTGTCAACCTCCGGATTTCCAAATCCAGTCAGTAGGATAATGGGTTCCTCAATCTTCATTGCGCCCGCATCACGCAGGAGATCCAGACCAGTCTTGGCACCAAGCCTGTAATCGACAAAATAAATATCGTGCGCGCGCTGCTCGATTTGTTTTACCGCTTCCTGGTATTTCGGACACCACGCAATCTTGAAACGATCACGATCTATTGCACTCAGATAGTCGCTTATAATGAGAAAGTCGTCGTGATCGTCGTCGATGATCAGAATATTGATCGAGTCTTTGCGCTGTGACATGCTAATGATTTTGCTTTTCAGGCAGAATTACCGAAAAAGTTGCACCGGCATCTGCCGCACCGGTTGCATGTATCCATCCGCCGTGATTTTCGGCGATCTTCTTGCAAATCGCAAGACCAATTCCCGAACCAGTGTACTCGGACTTTCCATGCAGTCGCTGAAAGATCTCGAAAATCTTTTCGGCGTAAATTCCTTCAAACCCAATACCGTTGTCTGCGACTTCAATCCGGAAGAACGGTTGATTGAATGGTAGAAGCAAATCTGATTTTTCCTTGTGTGTAAGTCGGTGACTTGAAATTTTTATTTCCGGAGGTGTATCCCTTTTCCGGAACTTGAGAGCATTTCCAATGAGATTGTTAAAAAGCTGCCTTAATTCAGACTGCACTCCTTCGATTTCGGGAAGCTGCCCTACGGAAATCCTGGTTCCGGTTTCTTCGATCTTCAATTCCTGATCGGAGACTACGTCACGTAAAACTACATTCAGGTCACACTTTTCAAAGTTACGCGTACCCCGTGAAACTCGTGAGAATTCAAGAAGATTATCGATAAGATTCCTCATGTTTCCGGCAGAAGCCGAAATCCGTTCGAGATAGAGTTTTCCATCGTCGCCCAGTGCTTCAATATACTTGCTCTTGAGCCTTTCCGAAAATGTCAGAATCTTTCGGAGGGGTTCATGCATATCATGTGATGCTACGTATGCAAATTCTTCCAATTCCTTGTTCGACCTGTTGAGTTCGCGGATATAGCGTTCGCGTTCTTTCTCGAATGTCTTCTTGTGTGTGAGGTCCCGCGTTATCCCGACGACTTTCTTAAGATTACCATCCTTGTCGAGGATTGGCTTTCCTTTGCTTTGTACGTACTTCTCCCTGCCATTTCGCGTTCGGATAACAAATTCGCGATCGAAGTCCTTCTTTTGCTCGCGCGCTTCCATAACCACCTGACGCAGGACGTCTGTCTGATCGGCGACGATATGCTTTTCAAAGAATTCATTGTCAACGTGACCAACTTCCCCGCGCTCGTATTCAAGCAGGGCATACATTCCGTCGGTCCATTCAAGTTTATCAGTAGAGGGCGTCCAACTCCAAGTGCCGAACAAGATAAGGCGTTCCGTCTCATCAAATAACTGGCGAATCGCATGCAATTCTTCTTCTGCACGAACTTGTTCCGTGATGTTTTCTACTGTACATAATACCGATCCGCGTGGCCAACGCTCATCTTCGATCACACGGCAAACATTCCTGGTATAAATGCATCCACCTTCTTTCTTCTTGAATCGAACGACAAACGTATTTGTTAAACCAGTGGCGCCAGTCTTCAGATCTCCCAAAGTGGACCGGAAAAGTGTGTCGTCCTCGGGATGGATGAGTGAAGACACATTTGAACGCAGTAGTTCTACATCGCTTTCGGAAAATCCGAGCAATTCACGGAGCCCGCCGTTAATCGAAAGAAATTCCATCCGGTTCGGATCTACAACGTAGACCGGTGCCGGGAAAAAATTGATGTAGTTTTCCAGAGTACTTTGTTCCTTTTCCGTTGATTCCACTTGAGCAGTCGAAAACTGAACGGTCTCACTCATATTTCAGACTCAAACTTCTCGCCTCGTAGCTCCTGATATTGCCTGATCTTATTATACAATGTTTTCCTGTCAATCTGAAGGACCTTTGCGGCCTTGCTCTTGTTAAAGTTAACCTTTTTCAGCGCTTCAAGTATCAATTCATACTCGGCATCGATGCCGGCGCTTTTCAGGCTTTGTTCTCTGAGTACGGGTTTCTTGATTGGCGTAAATCCGCCGCCCATCGGAGTTCCCGTAATGGGGTACGGTGCAACACCCGTGGTCTGAGCCGGCTGAACAGCGTCACTTGATGAATTTTCAAACTGCAGCTTTGCAAAATTTGTCAACTCAAATGGAATGCTCTTCACGTCGATATACTCTTCGTCACACAACAGTGTGGCGCGCTTCACCACGTTCTTGAGCTCGCGGAGGTTTCCATACCATACGTACGACTGAAACAGACGTTCGACTTCAGGGTGAAACCCTTTGATATTCTTGTTAAGTTCTTCGTTGGCATTCAGCAAAAAGTGATTCGCAAATACCATAATGTCGCCGGGACGTTCACGAAGGGGGGCTACCTGTATAGCAAATTCATTGAATCTGTGATAAAGGTCTTCGCGCAATTTGCCTGCGCCTGCTGCATCCCACAGTTTCTCGTTACTTGCCACAATAATCCGGACGTCAAGATCGATGTCTTTCGTTCCACCCACGCGGCGCATTTTTCTTTCCTGAACCACCCGGAGTAATGAAATCTGCACATCGTAAGATAGGTTTGCTATCTCATCGAGGAAAATCGTGCCTTCATTAGCAAGCTCAAAGCTTCCGATCTTTTGATTGAGTGCACCCGTAAATGATCCTTTTTCATGGCCAAATAACTCACTGCCGGCAAGCTCCTTCGAGAGCACGCCGCAGTCGATGGCAATAAATGGTTTATTGCTGCGCTTGCTGCGTTTATGGATCTCCTGAGCGATAGCCTCTTTTCCACTTCCACTTTCACCGTATATAATTACGCTGTAGTTCGTAGGCGCAACCAGGTCAATCTGCTTCAGGATATTCTTGAAATACGGGCTGTCTCCGAAGATGTAATCCGGTCTTGAGCTTTGCGAAGAACTTCTTCTCGGCGCCGGCCTGTCTTCGCGACCCCCTGACGGCGTCGCGCTTTGTGAGACATGATCCGGAATTGGAAGTAGCGCACGATCCAGCGCCTTTCTGATTGTTAGCAGAATTTCCTCGGGGATCAGCGGCTTAATAACGTAATCGACCGCACCGAGGCGCATTACTTCGACAGCCGTCTTGATGTTGCTGAAACCCGTGATGATAATAACAGGCGTAGAAGGATTAATCTCCTTAATCGCCTTCAGCACAGTGGATCCGTCCATATCATCCAGCATGAAATCACACAGGATCAGATCCGGAACACTCTCGTTGATAATCTCAAGAGCTTTCTTACCCTTGTGCGCCTCCAATACTTCGTAACCGTGTTTGGAAAGAAAACGACTGAGGACAAGGCACAGGTCCTTCTCGTCGTCAATAATCAAAATTTTCGCCATTGTATGTGTTTAAGTTAAGCAGCAGCCGTGCGGTGGTGAATCGTGTTCCACCGAAGTTGAGCTGCAGGAATTCTTAGTTCATCCCTGTATTTCGCAACCGTTCTTCTTGCGATCTTCAGGCCGCGCGCCGCCAGGAGAGTAGCAATTTGTTGATCGGAATATGGGCTGTTTTTATCTTCGGACATGATAACCTGCTGGATCGCCTCCTGAACCTTCCTGACGCTCACAGCGACCCCTTCCTGGTTTGTAATTCCTTCATTGAACAAATTCTTGATCAGGATGTTTCCGGAAGGAGTTTGAACGTATTTGTTGCAGGTGATACGTGATACAGTTGAGATGTCGACGCCGACCATATCTGCGACGTTCTTCAGAATCATCGGCTTAAGGAGTAGTTCATCGCCTGTGGTGAAGTAATCGTACTGAAGTTTTACGATGGCTTTCATCACCTTCAGCATTGTCGATTCGCGTTGTTTAATTGCATTGACAAACCACTCCGCAGCACTAAGTTTATTCGAGAGGTAACGGGCAGTTGCCTGATCACCATTGCCTTTCTCGATGTCGTGAACCTTTGCTTTCCACGATGAGTTAATTTTCAACGAAGAGGCTTTTTCCTTATACAGTGTAACGTGCAGTGTGTTATCCTGCTGCGTAACAATGAAATCAGGAATGATCGTATCCTGCTGGACGGGTGAACTGTCACCTTTCGGTACAGGCTTCAACTTCAACGTTGAGAGAAGGTCAAGTGTGAGATTGAAATCTTCTTCATCAATATCAAGTGCATCCAGAATACGGTTAAAATTCCGCCCCTTCAATTCGTTGTAGTAATCCTCGAGAATGCGGATTGCAAGTTTCACGTCAGGCCCCTTCGTGTTCATCCGCCTCAGCTGCGCCAACATACACTCGCGAATACACGACGTTGCCAAACCAACAGGTTCGAAGGTCTGAATGTGATTGATTACTTTTTGTACCTGGGCAGGGTCAATGATTTTCAGTTGCTTCAGTGAGTAGTCATCTGCAATGTTATCGGCGTCACCTTCCAGAAATCCCTCATCAGTCAGACAGTTGATGATAAAATCACCAAGCTGTTTTTCTTCTTCGTTCAATGCAGATGAAAGGTTCAATTGATTGATCGCCTCCTCCCTGAAATCAGATATAGTTACAAGCGTTTTGCTCGGCAGGATTTCCTGTTTTGAAAACTGAGGATTGTTCTGATGATAATCGGGCGTGTCGTCGTATGCATACTCATCCCAGTCCTGGTATTCCTGCGGTTCGTCTTTGTCGTTCTTCTCCGCCGGAAGATCTGAATCTGCATTCTGTTCGATTAACGGGTTTTCCTCCAGCTCGTTCTGAATACGTTGTTCCAGTTCGATGGTGTTCAGATGGAAAAGGTGCAACATCTGAAGCTGCTGAGGATGTATCTTGAGTTGTTGTTTCTGGGTTATATGTTGATACAGCATAGAGTTTGGTCTTTTAGGTTACGAGACTCAGTGTCTTACAACCAGCGATCCAAAAATTTCGATTTTACCAACAAACTGATACACAGCCGCTTACAAAGTGACTCACCAAAAACTCGCTCCCTCAAAATGAGGACACGGGTATAAATTTCCCCAAGTTGGGCAACATAAGTTAAGGAAAAAACCCCAGAAAGTGTGGAATTTAAACGACCGGCTTAATGAATATTACCCGGATTAGCCAAACGGAATGCTAATTCAGCAAAGGATATCCCTTTAATTTTCGTGTGCTTCCCGAAGTGTCTGACGCGCCTCCCTGATCAGCACCTCCGCCTTTTTCATCAATGTGACATCCCGTTCAGTTGCAGCAAATTCTTTGATCAGTTGATCAATCTTTTCTTGGTGATCAACAAACCTCTCCAGACTCTTTTGTGGTCGTGATTTGATAGCTGCTGAAACTGAATCGCGAAGTCCCGCCAGCGTAGAAAGCAATTCATCCTGACGTTCCATCTGCATCATCTTGTCATCCTGTTCTTCGCCACCGATGGACATTGTATCAATCGGTTGTTCATAGCGACCCAATTGTGAATACGCGTTGGTCACGTACAACGTGCCGATCAGAAACAGAGCGAAGATGAGGAACTTCATGAGTTACCTAATTTTGGCGTCAACACAAACACCGGTTGACGTGCGTGCTTCTCCTCTTCGCGCGTGCGCATCCTTTCACGACGCCTTACACGTCTGGCGCGTTGAAGCAATAGCATTTTCTCCGTTTGATATTTTCGAACAACCTTTTCATCGGTTGGAAAAAGTGCACGGAACAATACATAACCCAGAAGCATGAAGGCTGCATACCCAGCCACGAACGAAATCGCTATCATTGCCGCCATAACACAGAGGTTTTCTTTCTGAAGTTTGACGAAAATAAAATGCCCCACTGAAGCAACGGTTCAGCTATGCCTACAGCCTGTTTTACGAAAGTTTTGGGAAGTGGGTTCTACAGAATTATTACTGCCGATTGTTTCGTCATTCCACGATACGGCTATCCGCCAGCATTTTCAGCCTCCGACAACCTCGCCACCGTTGATGTGAATTACCTGACCGGTAATGTACGACGCATCATCCGAAGCCAGAAAAACATAAGCAGGTGCTACTTCATACGGATAACCTGCACGACCCATTGGTGTGCTCTTTCCAAACTTGTTTACATGCGCCTTACTGAATGACGCAGTGATTAACGGAGTCCATACTGGCCCGGGTGCTACCGCGTTCACGCGTATCCCGTCGCCGGCGAGATTCTTTGCCAGAGACCGGGTAAACGAAACGATAGCTCCTTTCGTCGACGCGTAGTCAATCAGATGATCACTTCCCCGGTACGCTGTCACAGACGTTGTATTAATGATCGACCCTCCTTTCCCCAATTTTCTTAACGCTGCACGCGTAAAATAGAAGAACGATGACACGTTAACATCAAAGGTACGCTGCCACTGTCGGGACGTGATCTCCAACAGGTCATCTGCGTTCTCATGCGTTCCTGCATTATTTACAAGAATATCGAGACGCTTGAATTGGCGCGTGGTATCTCGAACAACTTCACGACAAAACTTCTCATTAGCAATATCGCCCTTGAACAAAAGGCATTGCTTCCCAAAAGCCTCCACCATTTCACGAGTCTCGTTAGCGTCATCATCACTTTTGTGATACACAATTGCCACATCAGCGCCTTCAGCAGCAAAGTGGACGGAGATTGCCCTGCCAATACCGCTGTCGCCACCGGTGATGATTGCAACCTTATTCTCCAAACGCCACGAACTCTTGTAATCGGAACGAATAGCAAGAAACTTTTTATCAACCAGTTTTGATTTTTTCATAGCGAGTTATTCAATTTATCTTATCGAAGTCAATTTCCTTAACTTCCTGTTTAACGATGAATACAGCGGTCTTATCAGGCTCGATACCCGAACCAAATGTCAGCGCGTACACCTTCGTGAATTCCGCACCGAAATAGAGAATGATCGACGAATAGTAAACCCAAAGTAGAATCAATACAATTGATGCTGCGGCGCCGAACGTCACACCCACGTTAGAGT
>JAEZDW010000293.1 GCA_023417955.1 Bacteroidota bacterium | reverse complement strand
GGGTATCGGTGGATTGACTTTTGGTTTGTCAATGCGGTACCTTGGCTTGTCTCTTGGCATGTCTATCGCACTTGGGTACTGTTCTTTCTTTGGAACAATTATTCCACCCTTGTGGTATGGTACGCTGAGTGAACTTTTCGAATCGATGTCAGGTATAATGATTCTTGCCGGGCTTTTTGTTTGCCTTGGCGGAATTGCCATATGTGGCTGGGCAGGGATGCGTAAAGAAAAGGAATTGCCGGAGGAGAAAAAGAAAGAAACGATTAAGGAATTCAACTACTTCAAGGGATTGATGGTGGCAACTTTCTCCGGGATAATGAGCTCATGCATGGCATTTGGTCTGGCCGCCGGAAAGCCGATCGCTGAACTGGCAATTGCGCGTGGTGCCGATCCGTTATGGCAAAACAACGTTGTTCTTGTCGTCGTACTGCTCGGTGGACTAACATCAAACTTTGCCTGGTCTGTGTATCTGAACATCCGAAATGGATCGGGCCGCGATTATTTCAACAAGGAAACTCCGCTGCTTTCGAACTATATCTTCTGTGCGATGGCAGGTACAACGTGGTATCTGCAGTTCTTCTTTTACGGAATGGGATCCAGTCAGATGGGAAAATATGATTTTTCCAGTTGGACGCTCCATATGGCTTTCATTATCATATTCAGTAACCTTTGGGGTCTCTACTTCCGTGAATGGAAAGGTTCAACTCCACAGACATTCCGGATCATGATTATCGGCATTGCCGTCGTGATTCTTTCAACGATTGTGGTCGGATACGGTAATTACCTTGGTTCCTTCGAATAAAGTCAGGTAAGTAAAGGATTGATGAACAGTTTTCCCTTTTGATATTGAGGGAAACTGTTACTCATGAAGAAGATTCTTGCCTGTGCATTGCTTATTATTATTGTCAGTCCCGCCTTTTCGCAGACGGTTACCGTGTCGGATGGCGTTCAGTACCAGACTATCGAAGGCTTCGGTGGCTTTGGTGCGAAGAAGGTATGGTGGGAATCCGGTCCATGGCACGACGCCGGTTACCTGAATACTACCGTCGACGATTTGGGGGTAACGTTTTTTCGTACGCAGATTTACTGGGATGGTGAATTGTCAAATGACAACGCTGATCCAATGGTGATCAATCCTGCCGGTTTCAATTTTGGTCCCTCAAGTGATAATGGAAAACAGTTTCCATTCATCAAAGACCTGCATGCAAAAGGCGCGAAGCTCATAGCAACGGTGTGGACACCGCCAGTGTGGATGAAACTGCTTGACGAACCGGATCGTGTTCCCGATGAATGTTATAACTGCTGGCAATGTCCCGTTGGTGCACCTGGTCGTGAAATGTGTGGCGGACGATTGAATCCCGATCTTTATGAGGAGTTTGCTGAGTATCTCGTTGCCTATGTTAAAAAGCTGAAGGAAGAAACGGATGTTGATCTGTATGGCATCAGCATTCAGAATGAACCTTTCTTTGCCAATCCGTTTGAGTCCAACGTCGTGATGCCGGAAGAGTACGGTGACCTGCTCAAGGTGGTTGGGCAACGTTTTAAGAACGAGGGACTGAATACAAAATTCTTTGGTCCTGAGCACATGGCTGAATGGTCGTGGGGTTGGCAGGAAAAATACGTTGACGAAACGCTCGGTGATCCTGAGGTAAAGCCGTTGCTGGATATTTATGCAGTGCACGGCTACGTAGATGGAGTGGCTGCTGATTATGGTTCCGCCGAGGGGTGGACATCACTTCATGAAAATATTACTGTGGCACACGGCAAGCCATTGTGGATGACGGAAACTTCCGACTTCGACAAACAGGGCTTCGACCTTGGGATGAGTATGGCGAAAAGTCTCTACCTCGCGTTGAAGTTTGGTCACATTTCAGCATGGGTATACTGGTCGATGAATGAGCAAATGGTCGTGAATAACAAGCTTACACCACTTGGCTATTCTTTCAAGCAATATTATCGCTTTGTTCGGCCGGGAACTGTTCGCATTGAGGCGGAAAGCGATGATACCGGTGTCCTTACTGTTGCGTTCAAGCATCCTCAGTCGGACGATGTGACCATCATACTGATTAATCACACAAATTCCGATAAGTCGGTTCAGGTGAACACCGGGTTTGAACACGGCGACCTTTCTTTATACAGAACGTCTGCCACTGAAAATTGCGTGGATCTCGGACTGATTACCTCTGAAACGGTCGCATTACCCGCACAAAGCATCAGCACTCTGACGACAATTAAAGGTGCGGGAATCGTAAATACCGAAAAAAAAAGTGAATTGAAGTTTCGGATCTTCCCAAATCCGACCAAAGACGAATTTCGCATTGAACTTCCTGAATCAAATACGCGTGCAGATGTTCTTGTTACCGATTTACTGGGTCGCCCTGTTCATCAAAGTTCTTTTGTTGGTAAGACCGCGCTCAGCATGGAGGGATGGAACAAGGGTCCGTATCTCGTGCATGTAAGTACCAACATCGCAAGTCATGTCGAAAAGTTGGTATTGCATTAGCAGCTGCCTCGTTCATAAAATGATTACCTTCAGATATGGCTTCTTTCCGGGCGGTTGCGACTCTCACTCTGTTTGTCTTGTGTTTGTCATGCACAAAGTCAAAGCCTAAGAAGGTCTCATTTGATTCACTTACTGAAGATGAGAAGCGACAACCCACAAACGCGCTCGTCTCCATGCACGCTACCGACGGCCTTGAAGTGGCGCTATTTGCAGCCGAACCCCTGGTTGTAAATCCAACAAACATCAGTGTTGATGCTCACGGCAGGGTATGGGTGTGTGAAGCGTATAATTATGATGTACATCCCGACAAAGCAGACTCCGGGGGTGATCGCATCGTTGTTTTGGAAGATACGGATCATGACGGCGTAGCGGATAAACGAACGGTGTTTTATCAGGGAACCGATATCAATACGCCTCTTGGAATTTTTGTTGCCGGTGAAAGCGTTTACGTGTCGCGCAGCCCCAATGTACTCGTGCTAAGCGATACCAATGGCGATCTCGTTGCCGATGTGAAGGATACGCTGTTTACGAATCTCGGTCGCAAGGGAGATCACTCTGCGCATTCGATCTTTCCGGGCCCGGATGGGCTGCTTTATTTTTCAACAGGAAACATGGCGGGAGAGATTCGCGACAAAAACGGAGAACGCATCACAGATCGCGCCGGATTTGTAATATCGCAAAAAGGTGAGCCCTACCTTGGCGGAATGATCATGCGATTTGATCCTTCCGGGAACAATATTGAAGTGTTGGGGCATAATTTCCGCAACAACTACGAACCATGTATTGATTCATTCGGTAATCTCTGGCAATCAGATAATGATGACGACGGCAATGCATCGTGCAGAATCAATTTTATTCTCCCATACGGAAACTACGGCTACCTCGACGAGATGACGCGCGCATCGTGGACCGCAAGTCGTGTCAATATGGAGGAAACGGTGGAGGAACGTCACTGGCATCAGGGAGATCCGGGTGTCGTACCCAATGTGCTGATTACTGGTGCAGGCTCTCCTGCCGGAAT
>JAEZDW010000292.1 GCA_023417955.1 Bacteroidota bacterium | reverse complement strand
GCAGGTGATACAACGCATTGTAGGAGTGCGCTGCGACAGTGTATGAATTGATTCCCGAACTCTTATACTCATGACTCGGCGCCATCATGGGCAAAACGGACTGCGATCCGAGATAATCCTGCTCCCAATCTCCGCTCGGCCACGGCGGTATAAAGAACTCTGAAAAGTTTGCGAACCCCTCATCCATCCATGCGTAATGCTTTTCATTGATACCCATCATAAACGGAAAATACATGTGGCACATCTCATGAAGTGTTAGTCCAAAGTTCGCTTCCTGATCAGTCATTTTTGCCCCAAAGTATTGTTCCACCTCTTTCCCAGTGATGTTGTCATCATTGGCCATGCCGGGAAACTCCATCCCGCCGCCGGGCAGTCCGTTAAAAATCGTAAAGTATTTGTAGGGGAATGGGTAGACCGGGAATTTGGTATGAAACACTGTCAGAGACAATGCTATTGATTCAATGACCGTCGCAAATTCAGAGCGGTCTTTCGGGTAAGCGACCTGAAAAAAGTACTCACCATGTTTATCCTTGTAGTTGTGTGCATCCCAAAGGAAATGATCGCTTAGGGCGAAGGCAAAGTCAGGGAAGTTCCGCGCTGTATAACGCCAAGTTCTCTTGCCTCCGGGCTTTTTATTTATGTCTCCTATAGTGAGAATTTTCACCGGAGCAGCGGATGTGCGCGCTTTCGCAAGACGCTCACGTATTTGCGCGGAATAAACTTCTTTTTCATTTGACGGCGGGACTGAAGCCCACACCGTAAAATTATCCGGAGCAGTTAGTTCAACTTCATAGTCCGAGTAATCATGATAGAATTCAGTCGCCGCGTTGTACACGATTTGGTCCCAACCGTTGATGTCATCAAGCACAGCCATTTCCGGATACCAGTAACCAACAAACATCGACGTGTTGTCGATTGCGCCACTGCGCTCAAACCCTTCGCCGACGATAGTCAGATGCCAATCGATCTCAAGGGTCATTTTACCTTTAGGTGGAAGCGGATTCTTCAGTCGAATTACCTTGAATGTACCTCCGTCATGAACCTCTTCCTCATTGGAAGGATCATACGCAACACCATCGACCACAAGTTTACTGATCACCATCCCGTCATTCTTACCAACTTCACTGTTCGCGGAAAAAAACCCGAGACGTTCCGCACCTGGTTTGTAGTAATCGTGATACGTATGAAAGGTCGGGTTTCGAAGTGAATCAGGACTGTTGTTAACATACGTGATTACAGCACTTCCTCTCAACAGCTTTGTTGCCGGATCAATCTCTGCTTTGATTCGATACCTCGAGCTGTTTTGCCAATACCTGGATGAAACGCTGCCATCCGGCATACGAGTGCCATTTTCATAGGCTCGTTGAAATTCGATAGGCATGTAAAGGCCATCGGTAGATTGTGCCTGGCTGACAATGGATAAAATTACCAGCACAATCGTCGGGAGAGAGTTTTTCATAACGTGGGGAAGATTGTGGAAACCAAAGTTAATAAACTCCGGCTATCGCTGTGCATTGGAGTGAAGGAATATAAGCAGCAGCGTACTGGAATTTGGTAACTTAAGAGCGAAGTACCTACTCCTCTGTGAAGTCAATAAAGACCTTTTTGATGTCCTTATTGTCGATACGGCCCCGGTTTTTTGCGTACGCGTCAAGCTCAAGCAACACGAGGCGCTGATCATTCATCGATGCGCGGAATTTGTCGATGTCTTTTTCAAACTCAAGAGTGCGGCGTGCTGATTTCAGGGCATACTTCCTGGCGAAGTCGTCACCAAGGGATTGAATCTTGTTTCGTATCTCAATTGTAATGCGAATTTTTTCCATGATCGACTCCTTCGATCGGCCGATAACCTCTGTTGCTTCAAGTGTACCAAGTGTAAGCACCGTCGTGCCCCCAATACCAGACACTACCTTGGATTCGGAAGGTTCCAGCGCTATAGGAGAAATGCCTGTCGCGGCGCCAAGCGTTGCATTCAACACTGAACGCTTCTTTTTTCCTTTCTTTGCCTTCCTGTAATCCTGATTAAGTCTCTTTTGATTCTCGTCGAGTTGCGCGATCAAAATGTACCCGGCCAACAGGCTATTGCGGTACTTTGTAAATTGCAATGCATCCTTTTCTGTCTGGTTCTCGGTATCCATTACGCGGATCTTCACCTTCTTCTCGGTTCTGTTATTGGTTATATCGAGTACAAAAAATGTTATTTCAACGTCGGTGTGTTTCTTTACATCATCAGTGTATTGATATCCCGGTGTCCAGATAAACTCATATTGAACCGGTGTGTTTTCTTTAAGCACTGATTTCGGAATTTGCAGATCACTCGCAATCATGCCTGCGCTTCTCACGTTATCATCACCGTTGGGATCACTGAGATAGATTTTCAAATTGAGCGGCTCATCTTCTTTAATGACGAACATGGAATCACCCGGTACTATCAGCAACTCCGGCGGAAGATCCATTTGCGTCTGCGCGATACGCAACTTCCCGGCAGTCTCAGCCTTATGCGGTTGATCCTGGACGATAAATCCTACGACATACGGTTTATCGCGCATGGCGTGAAACTGATTGCGCGATGGCGCCCAACTAAACTGACCATTTGCTGAGAGAGACGCACCTTCCGGCATCTGCGACAAGATGGTTTTGAAAACGATGGGGTCACCGTCGGGATCATACACGTATTCCGGTGGAAACTGGTAAACATTCCGACTTGACTGTTTCACATAAAAGGCGGGCAACTCCTCCACTACTGGCGGGCGATTAACGTGAAACACTGTAAACGTAATCGTCTTGCGAACATGACGCGTGTCTGAGAAACGTGCTTCAAAAATCACCGAAATATCTTTCTTTTCTTCGAGGCGGTCTACAAAGTCGAATGACGGTCTCCATTCGAAATTCCCGAGCGAGTCGAACTGCATCGACGTGCCTTCCGCTCCGACAAGTGTATAGACAACAGAGTCTCTGGTATTCGCGCGAAGCTGAAATGAAAGCGTTTCATCCTCGCGAATTATATTCCACCCCTCCTCATTCGGAAAAATCAGTTCGTGCTGGGCCTGTGCGAAAAAAATAGTCCCAAAGAACACGAGGACTGTAACGATGTTTTGCTTCACGTTAGGTTGTACAGGTTTAAATGCGCCGTAAATTTAGCAGGTTGAACTCTCTTCCGCATGCCGGTTACAAAAAAGAAAGACCGCGATAATTTTTTTGAGAACGTTTACGCTGTTGTGAAGCTCATTCCAAAAGGGCGCGTAACCACATATGGTGCGATTGCAGCGTTTCTGGGCGCAAAATCAAGCTCACGAATGGTAGGATGGGCCATGCACGGATGTCCGCGCGGAGTGCCTGCACATCGCGTTGTAAACCGCATAGGCCTGCTTACGGGAAAACATCATTTCAAAACGCCCGATGAAATGGAGCGCAGACTGGTTCGCGAAGGGATAACCGTTGTTAATGACCAGGTTAAGAACTTCAAGGCTTTGTTTTGGGATCCTGCGCGAGAGCTTGACATCTGACAACACCTCATCCAATTTTCAAAATCGGAATCTGGCTTCCCAAATAGGGAACATCAACAGCTAAAACAGCTGGATTTGACCGTTTTTTGCCGGCAATCAGCAATGGCACACCTTTCGTAATTACTCCGTCACAAACAAACAAAAAAGACTCAACATGGTACTCGCAATTATTTCTCTCCTGGTGGTTTCCTCGGTCCTGGTGACCGGATTTATTACTCCTTCCCGTCTTCAGACGGAGCCGGTACGGGTTAGAAGTACCAGAGGGTCAATAAGGTAAACTCACGAAGCTGTTTTACAGCTAAAAATATAGTGGGGTTGGTTTTAATCGGGAATTCGGGTCGCTGCACACAGGGCGACCCTTTCCTTTTTTTAGGCTGTTTTCTCCGGGCGCTTCACACCGATTGAAACAAGGAACAAACCAGCGAACGTAATCATACCGTTCAGAATAAGAACTTCAATGCCCATATCTCCATACCAGGGCATAATCGTCGCGGAATTCGCGCTGATGTAATACGAAAGCACGGGAGAAATCAAACATATCAGGGGCACCAACGGATCCCTTACCTGACGGCGCGTAAAGATTCCGAAAAAGAACAGGCCAAGAAGCGGACCGTACGTATAGCCTGCAACATTGAGTACTGCGTCGACCACACTTCGTTCATTGATCTCCTTGAACACGAGAATAACAATCAGAAAAATCACGGAGAAGCCGATGTGCACCAGAAGCTTTTCTCTCTTTTTCTGAGCCTCCTCTTTTTTCTTGAAATTCAGGAAGTCAATACAAAACGAAGTAGTGAGTCCGGCGAGAGCGGAATCCGCACTTGCATAAGACGATGCCGTAATGCCAAGAAGGAAAAATATTCCAACGGCGAGGCCAAGTTCATTCAGGGCAAGACTTGGAAATAACTCATCTGAATATTCAGGAAGGGCGATGCCGCGGTTCGCACTGTACAGGTATAACAACGCACCCAGAACCAGAAACAGTAATGTCACAAAAGCCATGATGAGACTGAACCAGAACATATTCTTCTGCGCGTCACCAAGAGTCTTACAGGTCAGATTCTTTTGCATGATCTCCTGATCCATGCCGGTCATCGTAATGGTGATCGCTGCACCGCCAAGAAACTGCTTCCAGAAATATCCGCGCGCGCCCGGATCATCTAAATAGAACATCTTTGAAAAGTCACTTTGGCTTACCTGCCCCGGCAGTTCCATAAGGCTCCAGCCCAACGAAGCAGAAATCTGCCACACAGCAATACACACCGCCGACACGAGGAAGAATGTTTGAAAGGTATCGGTCCAAACGATCGTCTTGATTCCGCCTTTGGACGTATACAACCAAATCAGAACGATCGTCGTAGCTACCGTAACAAAAAAAGGCACGTTCCAGGCACGAAAGAGAAACAAATCAAGAACGGTGGCCGCGAGATACAACCGCAGTGCCGATCCAAGCGTTCGCGAAACCAGAAAGAAGAATGCGCCGGTTTTGTATGACCAAAAATTGAATCGTTGTTCGAGGTACGTATAGATGGATACAAGATGCAGTCTGTAATACAACGGCATCAAAACTCCCATGATAAACCAATATCCGACAAGGTAGCCCAGGACAATCTGAAAGTATCCAAACCCTGTTTTGCCGACGTTGCCGGGAACAGAGATAAACGTAACACCGGATAACGACGCGCCGATCATACCGAAAGCCACGAGATACCAGGGAGACTGCCGGTTAGCCGTAAAGAACGTGTTGGTATCCGCCCCACGGGACGTTACATACGAAATGGCGATGAGCACGCCAAAGTACACTACCATGATCGTGATGACGAGAGCAGGAGTCATTGCAGCGGTTTAAGCAGGCAAACAATCAGGAAATTGCATGAAATCCAAATACAGGAACATTTTCCGTATTTTTTAAATTATTAACTTTGTATAAAATGTCACATATGCTGAATAGCTATCAGGAACAAGAGGCGGTCGATGTATTGGAAGCGGTGGAAACAACCGACCTAATGGATCTGGTGGTGTTTAACGATGACGTTAACACGTTCGACCACGTCATAGAAACGTTGATCCGCGTTTGCGAGCATACTCCCGAGCAGGCGGAACAGTGTACGCTTATCATCCACTACAAAGGGAAGTGCACGGTAAAAAAGGGAACGTTTGACTTTCTGCGGCCAATGCGGGAAGCTATTTGTGAAGTTGGTATTGACGCCCGGATTATTTAAAGGTCCCGAACGTGGAATATCCCTCCAGGCTTATTGAAGAAGCGGTAAACGAAGTTGCCAAACTCCCCGGTATCGGTAAAAAGACGGCGCTTCGTCTTGTACTCCATCTGATCCGCGAAAAGGAGGATGCAACGTTCCGGCTGGCCGACGCACTGCAGAAACTCAGAAGCAACATCAGATTTTGTAAGGTCTGCCATAACATCTCGGAGGCTGAAGTCTGTGCCATCTGCAACGGCTCACGCCGCGACCCCAGTCTGATCTGTGTCGTCGAAGAGGCAAGGGATGTGATGGCCATTGAAAACACTGCCCAATTCAACGGGCTCTACCACGTATTAGGCGGTGTAATTTCGCCTATGCAGGGTATTGGTCCCGCCGATCTGAAGATTGAATCACTGGTCGCGCGCCTTTCAACACCGGATTGCACGGCGAAAGAAATCATACTCGCGCTAAGTCCGACCATGGAAGGTGATACAACTGCCTTCTATATCAACAAACGTGTTCGCGATCTGGATATCAAGGTAAGTGTTATTGCACGCGGTGTACCGGTAGGTGGCGACCTCGAATACGCGGATGAAATCACGCTGGGTCGCAGCATTCTCGGTCGTACTCTATTTGCCTGATTCCCTTTGTCCAGCCTGCCTTTTAAAAATTCTCTAAACGTTAGGGCATTTCTTCCAACTTTTGGCATTAATGCTTTTCTTTGCTCGCTTTTCAAAAAACACCATGACAAAACTTTCCAATCGCATTGAAGCCATTCAGGAATCAGCAACGCTGGCAATGGCAGCAAAGGCAAGAGAATTCAAAGCCAAAGGTATTGACGTTATCAGTTTGAGTCTCGGAGAACCTGACTTCAAAACACCTAAACATATCTGCGAGGCTGCAAAGAAAGCCATCGACGATGGAAAGTATTTCGCTTATCCTCCGGTAGCGGGTTATCAGGATTTGCGTGAGGCGATCGCAGCCAAGTATCAAAAGGAAAACAACGTTCCTTACAAAGCAGAGAACATCGTGGTCTCCAACGGAGCAAAACAGTCTATTGCAAACGCTTTTCTTGCTCTGCTAAATCCGGGTGATGAAGTAATTGTCTTCTCTCCGTATTGGGTTAGTTACGATGCGCTGGTACGATTAACCGAAGCAACTCCCGTTGCGATCAAGGGGACGATTGATAACGACTTCAAGGTAACTGCAAAACAGCTGGCAGCGGCTATTACGCCGAAGACGAAAGCACTGATCTTTTCGTCGCCTTGTAATCCGACAGGCTCCGTGTTCTCAAAAAGCGAATTGGAAGACATCGTAAACGTATTGAAGAATCACCCTGACATCATCGTAGTGGCTGATGAAATCTATGAACATATCAACTTTACCGGAGAGCAGGTAAGCATTGCTTCTTTCCCCGGAATGTTCGACCGAACCATTACGGTAAACGGCTTTGCAAAAGGCTTCGCGATGACCGGCTGGCGCGTTGGATACATCGCCGCTCCCAAGTGGATTGCAGACGGATGTAACAAAGTGCAGGGCCAGATCACTTCAGCAAATTGTTCCATCGCCCAGCGCGCGGCATTGGCGGCGATCACCGGCGATCTTGCACCAACTCAGGAAATGGTAAAGCAATACAAAGAGCGCCGCGAAATTGTATATAACCTGCTTAAAGATATCCCCGGCGTAAAAGCTAATTATCCGGAAGGAGCATTTTACTTTTTCCCGGATGTCAGCGCCTACTTCGGGAAGTCGGACGACACGAAAACCATCAAAAATGCAGACGACCTTTGCCTCTACATGCTCGAAAAGGCACAGGTGTCGCTCGTTCCGGGTGGCGCATTCGGCGACGAAAATTGCATTAGGCTGAGCTATGCCGCCTCGGAAAAAGACCTTAAGGCGGCGCTCAAGCAAATGAAAGAAGCGTTCCTCGCTCTGAAGTAGGCAAGGCACCAGAACCCACATACGCCGGCCCCCATGGCCGGCTTTTTTTTGCCCTTAATTTTCAGGAATTAATTGATGTGAATTTGCCTTTATAACAGGAACTTAGAGGATTATTAGCAGCGGGCTACGATTTCGGTATCATGGTCGATCTATACGAATGTTTACCGCTGTAAAATTTTCTTGATCGGTTTTGTTTTGAATGGCTTTGGGATAATGATCAATTTGCCAGCTTGAAAGCACTCGAAGAAATACCTCGGATCTACAAACGGGCCTATTTGGTACTCTGCCTGTGGTTTGCTGTGAACTACGCGGTCGGTACTCTTATTGAATGGCGGCTGGAGAATCCGCACACGTACATCTTCTGGAATGCACTCTACTTATTTGAGGCGCTTTGTATCCTGATCATTGCCATATTCTTTTACTCCAATTTCCTTTTCCGTTTCAGTGTTTACGTTCAGGTAACCGGTCACTTTATCGGAGCGATGACTCATTTTTTCATAATGGGATCGCTATCGTACTATCTCGAAGATTACCTTGAGGGGTGGATCGGGATGGACCAATGGAAGAACCACTTGTTTGGTTTGTTGAAATGGGAAGGGCTGCACTTCCACGACCAGTATATCATTACGGTTGGTGTGTATTATGTTATCCGTTACTTCCAGGGATTGCAGAACAAAGAAATGGAAAAGAGCGAACTCCATTTAAAGAATCGTGAGATGCAGATTTCACTCCTGAAATCTCAAATCAACCCGCACTTTCTTTTTAATACGCTGAATTCGATCAACACACTTATCGGCTCAAGTAAGGAGCAGGCACGCAAAGTGATCACACAGCTTTCTGACATTTTCCGTTATGCATTGGAATCACACGGTGATCAAATGGTTAAACTGCTGCATGAACTTGATTTTATTGACAACTACATTCGAATTCAACAGGTGCGTTTTGGAGACCGGCTGAAGTTCGTCAAGCAGGTAGATTTTTCCTGCCTCAAAGTTCAGATTCCGCCGATGATACTCCAGCCTCTCGTTGAGAATTCTGTAAAATACGGTATTGCACCAAAGGATGAGGGTGGCACAATAATTCTAACCGTAAAACGGTTTAACAATATGATTTTCTTCGAAGTGAAGGATGATGGTCTTGGTTCAAATGCGCAGAAGGTTATGGACGGAAGTTCAAGCGGCGTGGGACTTCGAAACACTGACCAACGTTTGAAAAGTATTTTCGGCCCCGATTCGGGATTGCGAATCCGTTCAAATGAATGGGGTTACTCTGTCAGCTTCTTCATTCCGTATGAAAATGAAATGCAGCCTCACAATTTGGAAGAATTAAAAAGTCAGGCTGTTTGAAAAAGCATCTAAAATTGCATCTACTTATAAACCCGTAATTCATGAATATTACCTGCGTTATTGTTGACGACGAGAAATTAGCACGCGACCTCCTGCAGGAGTACCTGCAACAAATGCCAAATATTCAGGTCATCGGCGAGTGCTCAAAAGGCAAGGAGGCAGTCGAAACAATCGACAAACTGAAGCCGGATCTCGTGTTCCTGGATGTTCAGATGCCGGGCATGACCGGCTTCGACGTTCTGGATGAAATCACGCATGACCCATACGTTATTTTCTGTACCGCGTACGACCAATATGCAATCAAAGCGTTTGAAAAAAATGCTGTTGATTACATCCTCAAACCGCTTGACCAGGAACGTTTCAAACTTGGTGTTGAGCGCGCGATCAACCGCATGAAGGTTGAACAAAACAACGTAGGTGAGCTGCTTCGCAACCTCAAAACAGAAAACAGAACTTCTTACGACGCGCACATTTTCGTGCAGAAATCAGAAAAGCTACTCAATCTCCCCGTTGAAGAAATTGTTTACCTTGAAGCGTCTGGCGATTACACCATTCTGACGACAAAGAACGATCAATTCGTTAGCTCGAGTGGAATCGGAAAACTGGAAGAAATTCTTAATCCCGAAATCTTTATCAGAGTTCACCGCAGTACGATTATCAACATCAATTGCCTTAAGGAAATTGAAAAACATTTCAATGGTGGAATGGTCGTGAAGATGCAGAACGGAAAGAGTTTCCCTGTAAGTCGTACATATGCCAAACTGATTCGGAAGAAAGTTGTCTGAGAGGACAACTATTCTTTCTGCAGTGTGGTGCCGTAGATAAAGACGGGCTCCATTCCGTGTGATCGGAAAATCTCTCCCGCTTTTTGTTCGAATGCCTGCTGAGCGCGGTTGACAAACTGCGCCGTGCTGGCAATGTTTTGTGCATCTCTGGTGAATGCATTCATCGCCCTGGAGCGATCCTGTTCGTTCACCCAATTCCACACGCCGCTTTCGTCGCGAAAAGCCACATCATGCTGCGGCGTAAGCGAAAGCAACTGCGCATGCGGAAGGAATATGAAAGCCTTCTCGCCACGAATATCAACTGCAATCTTGTTGTCAAGATCGAAGCCGGCTTTAGCTTCGAACGTACCAGTGATCGAAATCTTCTTCGTGCTCCCCATCCACGTATTCGTCCAGTCGTATTCGTGGCGGAACTTTTGTGACACCATTGACAATTCCATGATATCACGCTGCTCCTGGAGAATTACTGTGTTGTTGACGTGAACTTCCGGGGTAAATCGAAATGCCTCTTTAAGGTCATTACTTATCGCGCGAGCTGCGTTGTATGTATTCTCTGCAACGCGCGCAGGAATGACAACAAGAAGCACGTACGCTGCAACGCTGAGTACCACAAGAAAGATCGAAAAAATTATAAGTCGACGTCGCAGCATTACTTCTTATTCTTAGGCAGTGAAAAGCGCATCCGCACTTTTACCCTGTCGCGGACGGGTTCATTGTTTCGTTTCGTCGGAGTCCACTTAGGACCTGACTTGATCAGGCGGATTACCTCATCTTCACAACCGTATCCTAATCCCTTGATGACTCTAAAATCCGTGATCGCGCCGTTGCTCTCAAGCGTGAATTGAACGGTCACCTTGCCTTCTATTTTGTTGTTGAGCGCCTGCTCCGGATAACGCAGGTTTTGTTCCAGGTATTGTTTAAAAGCTTTCTTACCCCCCTCAGGCGATGCAACTTCGATTGGTGTGGGCTCTATCATATTCGGGTCCCGCGCTTCGCCATATCCGACGACCACGATCTCGCTTAATTCGGACACATCCGGATCGAGGGCAACATCAACTTTCTGACCGGAAGGCATGATCTCTTTTGTTTCAAAGCCGACATACGAGAACACCAGTGCCGAACTAATAGTATCCAGTCGAAGCTGGTATTTCCCTTCTTCATTGGTAATCGTACCGGTAGTAGTTCCTTTGATCGTAACGTTCACCCCGGGCAGGCCCCTGCCGTCTTCAGAATCAACGACAACGCCTTCCAGAATCCTCGCGGGAGTTTCCGGCATAATGGGCTGGCTTGCTGCTGCGGGCATCTCAATCGGAGGAATTTCAAGTTCAACATCGAGTTGCTCCTCTTCGGCCACGGCAGGCGGTATTCGACGAGGCACCTTTCTGCTTCTGGCAGCCTCGGATGATTTTTCCAGGGCAAGATCACTTGCGTTACCTTCGTCGGACATTGAGAGAGAATCGTCCAGAGTCGGCTCAGGTTTAGATTCTTGTGCATCGGTGGTCGTGGAATTCATTGCAAGATCCTGCCGCCCCGAGGGCATTTTAATAATCAGGAACGTGCCGAGAGCGAGAATAGCAATACCGGCAGCAATCCTTAGGGTCCAGGCCCACAATCGCCTTTCCTTCGTTTCAGTGGTACGCAGTTTCAGTTCGTCATGAAGGATGGCCACATCACGCGAAAATTCGCCAGGTTCGATTTGTTGCGCTCCTTCAAGGGCATCCGCCAGAAACGGGTCGTCGAGTGCGCGCTTTTCAAGTGCGTGCATTTCGGCCGGCGAAAGTTCACCTTTCCAATATCGCTCAATATCGTTTTGCCAGTCACTCATTTCGCTCCATGCATATCTTCAAATTGCGTTTGCCGTTTTGGATGTAGCTTTTGACTTTATTGCCGTCGAACCCTGTTACATCCTGAATTTCCTTGTAGCATTTCTGCTTCAGGTAAAACAATTGAACACATTGTTTCTGTTCAGGACCGAGTTCTTCGATGCATTTTTCAAGTCTGCTCAGTTTCAGTTCCTGCCCGTCCTCCGGATGCATGAACCCGTCGGATTCCATAACAACCAGCGAAATATCCTCAAAATGACGGCCCTTCTCAGCGCGCAGCTGCATAAGGCAATGGTTACGCGCGAGCGAGTATAGCCAACTCTTAAAATTACGGACTTCATGTTTTCGGAGGGCGTCGACCAGCTTTTCGAAGATCTGCATGACGGCGTCACGGCTTTCTTCACGGCCCTTCAGGTATTTCAGACAAACGCCATAAACCAGTGACATGTAGGGCTGATACAGCTCTCCCAATACCTGAAGCTTACCTTCATGGCGGTATTGGTTGATCAACCCTTCGTCGCGACGGTTCCGGTGTTCATCCGATAACTCACCTGATCTTTGATTGGCTGGTCCTTGAACTAAATCGGCCACGAAGGAAAAATAAAGAAAAAAATCCAGCTGCCTGAAGGCCTGATCCGCCAATTACTCAACCGTCACGGATTTGGCGAGGTTTCTCGGCTGATCAACATTGCAACCGCGCATCACCGCAATGTGGTATGAAAGCAGTTGCAGAGGAATCACGGAAACTAATGGCGTCAATGCCTCGTGCACGCTGGGAATCTCTACCACAAATTCAGACATCTGCGGAATTAATTTATCCCCTTCGGTGACCACAGAAATCACACGACCTTTTCGCGCCTTAACTTCCTGTATGTTTGAAACAACTTTTTCGTATGAACTGTCGCGGGTAGCAATGAACACAACCGGCATTTCTTCATCAATGAGTGCAATCGGACCGTGTTTCATTTCCGCAGCCGGATAACCTTCGGCATGGATGTATGAAATTTCTTTCAACTTCAAAGCGCCTTCGAGCGCCACCGGGAAATTGTAGCCGCGGCCCAGGTAAATGAAGTTGCGCGCATCCTTAAAGGTCTCTGCAATCCTTTCAATCTGATCGTTCAACAAAAGGGCTCGCTCTACCTTCTCCGGAATGGTCTCCATTTCAACCATGAGTTCATGCGCCTTTTGTTCTGTTATGGTCCCCTTTTTCTGGGCAACGATCAACGCAATCATGTTGAGAACAGTGAGCTGCGCGGTAAACGCTTTAGTACTGGCTACACCAATCTCAGGGCCTGCGTGTGTATATGCACCTGCGTGTGTAGTTCGCGGTATGGACGATCCAACCACGTTACACACACCAAAGATGATTGCTCCTTTTGCTTTTGCCAGTTCGATAGCCGCGAGGGTGTCGGCTGTTTCGCCCGATTGTGATATTGCAATTACAACATCACCTTCCCGAATCACCGGATTCCGGTAACGGAACTCGGATGCGTATTCTACTTCTACCGGGATGCGACAAAATTCCTCAAAGAAATACTCTGATACTAATCCAGCGTGCCACGACGTTCCGCAGGCAACGATCAGAATGCGATCAGCCTGCACGAGTTTGTTCACGTATTCACGCAAGCCACCAAGCGTGAGACGCCCTGATCGTGAATCAAGCCGGCCGCGAAGACAATCGCGAATTGATTTCGGTTGTTCAAAAATTTCTTTCAACATGAAATGTTCAAAGCCGCCTTTTTCGATGGCTTCAAGTTCCATGTCAATTGTCTGAATGTATGGTGTCAGCGGAAGGTTCGCGGTATTTGTTACGCTTAACTTTCCGTCGCGAATAACGGCAATCTCCTGATCGTTGAGGTAAACGACCTCATTGGTGTACTCAATTATCGGTGTTGCATCGGAGGCCAGGAAAAATTCATCCTTTCCGACGCCTACAACAAGGGGGCTACCTTTTCTGGCTGCAACAAGCAAGTCAGGATCGGAAGCTGAAAGTATGACAATCGCGTAAGCGCCGACAACTTTTGTTAATGCAAGACGCACTGCCTCCTCAAGCGAACATCCTTCGTTTTCCTTTATGTCTTCTATGAAGTGAATAAATACTTCGGTATCTGTGTCGCTTTGAAATGTGTGTCCTTTTCTAACGAGCTCTTTTTTCAGGGCCGCGTAGTTTTCGATGATACCGTTGTGA
>JAEZDW010000171.1 GCA_023417955.1 Bacteroidota bacterium | reverse complement strand
CGCCACCTGAAATCAGGACTGACCGTCAACATAAACGCCGACTCAGTGTTTCCCACGGCGTCGATGATCAAGAATCCGATAACGATTGGTGTCATTGACAAAATTGAAAGCGGCGAACTTGGGTATTTTGACGAGCTCGTATATCACGATTCGCTTTTGTATGAGGGCGTGGATTTACTCGGATCATTTAAGTCCGGCGAAAAAATTGAACTGAATAAATTGCTGATGCTCATGATTACAATGAGTGATAACACCGCCAGCCTTTGGTGTCAGCATCTTGCCGGTACGGGCACGGCGATCAATCAATGGCTTGAGAAACATGGTTTCATTCATACGCGTGTGAATTCCCGTACGCCGGGACGCGAATTTGCACGCTCACGGTATGGCTGGGGGCAGACCTCGCCGCGCGAAATGGCGGAACTCGTGGTAAGAATCAGTGAAGGAAATGTAGTCAGTTCACGGGCGAGCGAACGCATCTATCGAAACCTTGGAAACATTTATTGGGACAACACGGCGCTGTCGCAGATACCACCTTACGTTGCTACTGCCGCCAAACAGGGTGCCGTTAATCAATCGCGGTCGGAAGTGGTTCTTGTGAATGCTCCCCATGGTGCTTACGTTTTTTGTATCATCACCAAAAATCAGAAAGACGAAAGCTGGACGCGTGATAACGAAGGCTTCGCCTTGCTGCGGAATGTATCAGCGATGCTTTGGAATTTTTTTGAACCGAATGATAAATGGAAGCCGGCGGCGGATATACAAGCCTGGCGATGATTCAATACGAATGCGTGACGTCTAACGCCGTGACTTTTCAATCATGCGCTGGATCGATTTGTTTCCTCCTGTCAACGCGTTCACTTCTGTGAATTCAACCCAGCGCAGATCGTGTGATTCTTCACTAAGTATGAGCGGTGTATCCATCGATGCCTGAAAACAAAAACGGACATCGTAGTGAAAGTGTTCCGGAAAATCCTGGCGGGCGGGAATCATATGTACGTCAACGTCGAAAATGCCTGGCACGTACAGCGTTAGTTGTGCGAGTCCTGTTTCTTCCATAGCTTCCTTTCTCGCGACAGCAATGATGTCTTCGTCACCGTCAGCGTGTCCTCCGGGTTGAAGCCAGCGGTTTAGTTTTGCATGATACACCAGTAATACATGGTTTTTTTCTTCATCAACGATCCACGATGATGCAGTGATGTGTCCCGGTAAATGATCCCTGAAATAGGCGCGTGGATGCTTCAGTAACTCGGCAAACAACGGCAGAAACGCTGCTTCTTCCTGAAAGGGTGTGTCAATGAGGGATAGAGCGTCGATTAATTCAATCCTGTTCACTGCTGATCAATTTGTTCGCGAAGTAAACATTCCTTTCGCAAATTGCGCATACCGGTAAAAGCAAATATCCCGGTTTCAAGGACTTCTTTGCTTTTAATCCTCCCAAAAAAGTTTTAACTATCCCAAAGTATATGGACAAACCTGTAGCAACTGCTCTTCTCTCGTATGGAATGTCTGGTGAGGTGTTCCACGCGCCGTTGCTGGCGTCACTCCCCGAGTTTCAACTTTCTGCGATTGTTCAACGCAAAGGGGATAAGGCGAAAACGCATTTCCCTGATGCCCGCATTTATCGCACCATTGAAGAAGTCATCAATGACCCCCGGATAGAACTTATTATCGTTAATACGCCGAATGAAACACATGTTGACTTCGCTGCAAGTGCGCTTGAGGCTGGTAAGCACGTGATCGTTGAGAAGCCTTTCACGGTCACATCGGAAGAGGCAGCAAGGTTGATGAGCCTCGCAGAGCGAAAAGGTGTAGTGTTGTCGGTCTTTCAAAACCGTCGCTGGGATGGCGATTTTCTAACCGTAAAACAAGTGGTAAGCGAAGGCATGTTAGGGAAGATCGTCGAGTTTGAGGCGCATTATGACCGGTTCAGAAATTACATTGAACCGGATACCTGGAAAGAAGCAGACCGCCCGGGCACAGGTATCCTGTACAACCTGGGGTCGCACATGCTTGATCAGGCGCTTGTACTCTTTGGAATGCCGCAGACCGTTGACGCGCGCCTTGGAATCCAACGCCCCGGTGGAAAGGTCAATGATTTCTATGACATCAGGATGGAATATCCAACGCATCTTGCTATTATCAAATCAAGTTACCTGGTAAAGGCTGACCTCCCGCGTTACATCATTCACGGAACGAATGGGTCGTTTGTGAAGTACGGACTGGACCCTCAGGAGCAGGCGTTAAAAGACAAGCGCGATCCGCGAAGTCCGGACTGGGGTGCAGAAGATCAATCGTCATGGGGAACGCTCACAACCACGACTGAAGTCCGTAAGATCCCAACGCTGCCAGGCAACTATGCGGCGTTTTATAAAAACGTATACGCGGCAATTCGCAAGGGCGCCGGACTTTCAGTCTCCGCTGAGCAGGGTGCGCGGGTGATTCAACTTATAGAGGCGTGTCAGCGGAGCGCACGCGAGAAGACGGCCGTTCCCCTAAAGTAGACAGTCCTGGAGGAGTGATTGTGATTTGGAATTATATAGAACCTAAATAACCTATAATGAAGAAAGTTTTTTATACATGTTGCATACTGCTTTGCCCGCTTATCGCAACCGTTGGTCATGCACAGGAGAAGTGGGAAAAGCTCTTTAACGGCAAGGACCTGACGGGCTGGGAGCAGCTTGGAGGGAAAGCTGCATATGAAGTATCCAATGGTGAAATTGTGGGAACCACGGTTCCAAATACCCCCAATTCGTTTTTGACTACTGCCCGGACTTACGGTGACTTTATTCTCGAACTGGAATTCAAACTGGATGCAGACATGAATTCGGGGATTCAGTTCCGGAGCGAAAGCAAACCAGATTACCAGAACGGAAGGGTACACGGTTATCAAATGGAAATTGATCCTTCACCACGCGCCTGGACCGGTGGTATCTACGACGAAGGCCGTCGCGAATGGCTTTATCCGGTAGATTACAATCCCGCAGCCAGAACTGCATATCGCAAAGGTGAGTGGAATAAGGCGCGTATTGAATGTATCGGAAATGTAATGCGTACATGGATCAACGGAGTAGCCGTTGCAAACATCGTGGATGATATGACACCGCGCGGATTCATCGCACTTCAGGTGCACTCAATCGGAAAACCTGAGGAAGCCGGTCAAAAGATTCGTTGGAAGAATATTCGCATCCAGACAACCAACCTGAAACCATCACCGTCGGACGATATTTTTGTCGCGAATTTCATTCCGAATAATGTTTCAGAACAGGAAAAGAAAAATGGTTTACGACTGCTCTTCGACGGAAAGACAACCAATGGTTGGCGCGGTGCTCACAAGAACGAATTCCCCAAAAAAGGATGGGAAATTAAAGACGGTGCGCTCCACGTACTCAAGGCAGATGGTGGTGAGTCGACCAACGGAGGGGATATCGTAACCGAAGACATGTTTTCTGCTTTTGATTTGCAGTTTGAATTTAAACTCACACCGGGTGCGAATAGTGGTGTGAAGTATTTTGTAACCGAAAACGAAAAGAACAGCGGGTCGGCGATTGGTCTTGAGTACCAGGTTCTTGACGACGAAAAACACCCCGATGCAAAACAGGGTGTTGTTGGAAACAGAACACAGGCATCGCTTTATGATCTTATTCCGTCTTTAAAAATCAAGCGCGGGCAACATCCCGTTGGCGAATGGAACTACGGCCGTGTCATTGTCTATCCGGATAATCGTGTAGAGCACTGGTTGAACGGCTACAAAGTCGTAGAGTATCAACGCGGATCTCCGATTTATCAGGCACTCGTCGCCCGCAGTAAGTATGCACAGTGGGAAAACTTCGGAATGGCGGAAGAGGGGCGAATCCTGCTTCAGGATCACGGGGATGAAGTATACTTCCGAAGTATAAAAATCAAAGGGTTGAAGTCCGCATCAAACAAGTAAGTATCAACGGTTGAAATACAATAATACCATGAACAACGAGAACAATCCATCACGCAGGGAATTTATCAGGAAAGCTGCTCTTGCATCTGCCGGTACGTATCTGGGGTCCCTTGCATTCAGTCCGAAAAGTTACGGCCGTATTCTCGGTGCGAACGACCGCGTCAACGTGGGCGTAATTGGTTTCTCAGACAGGTTTCGCCAATCGCTCCTTCCGGCGTTTCTTGCTTCCAACAAGGAACTGAACTTTGACATAACAGGAGTTTCTGATATTTGGAAAATTCGTAGGGACGAAGGTAAGGCACACCTGACTGAAAAGCTCGGTCATGATGTGAAGGCGTTTCGAAACAATGAAGAGCTTTATGACACGAAATCGTTCGACGCTGTAATAATCAGTACCGCCGACTTTCAACATGCACTTCATGCAATCGAAGCTGTCAATGCGGGTTGTGATGCGTATGTGGAAAAGCCATTCGCAGAGACAATGAAGGATAACCGCGAGGCGCTTAAGGTGATTAAGGCTTCAGACAAGATTATTCAGATAGGTTCACAGCGCCGCAGCGGTGCGAATTATCACGCCGCGGCGGATTTTATCAAGAGTGGAAAATTCGGAGACATCACTGCGGTCGAACTCACCTGGTTTGTTAACCAGCCGGGACGTTGGCGAAGACCGGGACTTGTGAACCAAATGGTGGAGAAGGATACCGACTGGAAACGCTTCCTTATGAATCGACCCTTTGAAAAATTTGATGCGCGCAAACATCTTGAATATCGTCTGTTCTGGCCGTACTCGTCGGGTATGCCGGGGCAATGGATGAGTCACCAGATTGACACGGTGCATTGGTTCACCGGACTTAAACATCCGCGAAGCGTGGTTGCCAATGGTGGTGTTTACAAATGGAAGGACGGTCGCGTCAACTGGGATACCATGACAGCGGTGTTCGATTATGGGCCCCAGAACGATCCCGGCAGCGGATTTCAGGTTGTCTTCTCAAGCCGGATGCACAATGGGGACGAGAATCCGAAAGAGATTTACTACTCTAACGGTGGCGAATTAAACCTGAATACCAACAAGGTTTCACCCGCAGGTGGTCTTACCGAATGGCATGCCAAAGCGATGAACATGCAGGCAAACCTGCTCCCTGAAGTTGATCTCGCAGACCGTTCTGTGAAGACAGTGTCATCTGCAAATACGGGTGGCGATGTTACGACCACTAATCACATGCGTAACTGGCTGGAGTGTGTCCGCAGTCGCAAGCAAACAAACGCGCCCGTCGAAGCTGGTTACGAGCACTCTATCGCGACTATCATGACGAACGCTGCTGTGCGAACCGGTGAGAAAGTTACTTTCGATGAAAAAACGCAGGAGGTAATGGCAGGCGGAAAAGTGTTCATCTACTGATGAGAGGTACGTGGCGGCTGTTATGCGTTTGTCTCTTGCTGATGGTGACGCACGGTTTGCATGCCCAGTCAGGGTTTTCTTTGATGGAGAATCCCACTGCAAAAAAGATCGACATCACGTACGATGGCAAACTCGTAACCGCGTATTGTTATTTTGATTCTACAGAAAAGCCGGTACTGTTTCCGGTGAAAACGCTGTCTGGATTAACAGTTACGCGTGGCTACCCCGTTGCGCCACGCGTAGGGGAGCGTACTGATCATCCGCATCAATTAGGTTTGTGGTTCAACTACGAAGATGTCAACGGCCTAGACTTCTGGAACAACAGCTCGGCTATTGAAGCTGCCCGAAAGGACAAGTATGGTTCGGTTAAGCATCAACGCGTCCTGTCGAAGTTCGCCGAAGGTAAAAAAGCAACACTTTCAACGTTGAGTCACTGGGTCAATCAGGGGGGCGATGTTCTCCTGGAAGAAACAACAACTTTTACGTTCCTTGCTTCCGGTCAGGATATCATCATTGATCGCAAATGCGAACTTAAGGCAGTTGCAAAAAAGGTGGTGTTTCGGGATGTGAAAGACGGTTTGATTGCAATTCGCGTTGCGCGTTCTCTGGAAATGCCTTCGGAGCAGAAAAGCAGGTTTATCGATGCGAATGGCAGGGAAACCACTGAGTCGGCAGTGAACAGCGAAGGCGTTACCGGGATGTATGTTAACCGCGAAGGCAACACCGGAGATGCGGTATGGTCGTCAAAGTCAATATGGGTACAGTTGTATGGCACCGTTCAGGAAAGTCCCGTTGCCATAATAATAATTGATCATCCTTCAAATCCCGGATATCCTGCGTATTGGCATGCCCGCGGTTATGGGTTATTCGGAGCGAACCCGTTGGGAAGAGCGATTTTCTCCAAGGGAAAAGAAGCGCTGAATCTCACAATTTCCCGAGGTGAGCGCGTTGAGTTTCGCTACCGCTTCATTATCCACGATGGAAATCAAATGTCACACGATGAAATCGATTCCTTCATGAAGGATTTTCATTCCCTACGTTAGCCTCGATGTCGATTTGCGAACAATCAGTTTACTTCTTATGACTTTGGTTTCTGGTTGAAGTTCCGGGTGGTGAATGTGATTGAGCAGAAGCTCAGTAGCTGTCCTGCCCATTTCCTGCGCAGGTTGGTCAATTGTACTTAATGACGGTTCAATAAATTTTCCAACACGTTCATTATTAAATCCGAGTACTGCAATGTCTTCGGGAATACGCAAGCCGCTCTGGCGTATTACGTGCATCATTTCAATCGCGGTGAAGTCATTAATCGAAAAGATCGCATCGGGACGCTGCGGCAGGTTGAGCAGGTATCGTGTGTACGATTCAATCTTCGGACTTTGAAATTGTGAGTGCAGGATGTAAAATTCATTTACAGGCAGTTCATGGCGCTTAAGCGTATCAACGTAGGCGTTAAAACGGTTTCGACTGCTGTAAACGTGCTGGGGTCCTGCCACGAATGCGATGCGGCGACAACCTTGTGCGATCAGGTGTTCCGTTCCTTCGCGTGTTATTTCATAATTGTCGGTAACCACCTGCGAAGTCTTTATGTCGTCACAGATACGATCAAAGAAGACGAGAGGTACTCCCTTATCGAGGAGAACATTAAAATGGTCAGAGCGGTCTGTTTCTGCGGAGACTGATGCGATCAGACCATCAACGCGATTAGTTACCAGGGATTGAATGTTCTTCTTTTCAGAGATGTATGATTCATTCGACTGGCAAATCATCACGTTAACGCCGGCCATCGCGGCGCGTGTTTGAATGGCACCGAGGGAACGCGCGAAAAAACTATTGATGGTTTCGGGGACGATGACGCCAATGGTGTTCGTGCGCTGATGTTTCAGATTGACAGCAAGAACATTAGGCTCATAATCGAGTTTCGCCGCGAGTTCCATGATCCGCTTTTTCGTTTCCGGATGGATGTCGGACTTGCCACCCAGCGCTCGCGCCACAGTGGACTTGGATATGCCCAGCATGCGGGCGATATCCTTAATGGTGACGGATTTGCCGGACATACAGAAATGTTTGGATTCTCTGAAATTCTGAATTCCCGGGAACGGTCCCGAAAAAAAATCTACCAAAAAAGACTAACTGCCTGTGCATTCTATGGAAAAAGCCTCAAATTAAAGCAATTAAGACGGTATAACAAGTAAAATTCTCCCGGAGTGACGATCAATAATATCGGGTTTGATGCCAAATTGGCCTGTGAATTCCCGGGAATTTCGGAAGCAGATCTGCTCAATTCGCTGATGGCTCAGGTCCAGAGCTCCGGGGATGAGGCTGCCTTCAGAAAACTTTTCAGACTCCTTTACCGCCGGCTGTGCTCATTCTGTGAACGAATTGTGCTAAACCCGGAAGTTGCCGAGGAAATTGTGAGCGATGTGTTCTGTACGATTTGGAAG
>JAEZDW010000158.1 GCA_023417955.1 Bacteroidota bacterium | reverse complement strand
CCATCTGAGATGCATCCGGTTTTGATTTCAGATATTCCTACAGAAAATTCACGCCTCACTGCGGTGGATGTGCACAGCGTTATTTGCAAGGCGCTGACTGCAAACAATGCCGCGTCACGTGGCATTTGACAATTTCATAGGCGCACGCTTGATGAAAAGGTAGTCGCTGCCAATTGCCGCGTTGCCTTATCACGAAAGTGCGGCTAAAAACATGTAAGCCATTAGCCGTTTTTCGGTAACTTTCGCCAAGTTCTCATTTGCCTGTGTTCCAATCCGAAATTGCGTACATCAAACTTTCCGACCTTACCCGACGGGTGCGGCAGGTGATCCATGAACACTTTGGTGAGCAGACGTTCTGGATCGTGGCTGAGATCAGCGGTCACAAATTTTATCCCGACCGAGACCGACATTATTTTGACCTCGTCGAAAAGATTGAGCATTCAAGCACGGAAGCTGCGAAGGTAAAGGCAAACTCCTGGGAACAAGGTTCGCGTCAGATTGCTTCATTCGAGCATGTTACCGGTCAGAAGTTTCAGGACGGACTGCAGGTACTTGCTTGCGTTAAGGTCAACTATCATATTGTCTATGGGATGTCGTTGACCCTGGTAGATATCGATCCCAATTTCACACTCGGAAATCTTGAACGCCAGCGAAAAGAAACGCTGGCAAAGTTGCTTGAATTTAATTCTGACTGCATTCGGCTTGTCGATGACCGCTATGTCACCCGCAACCAGGAAATGGGTCTGAACTGTGTTATTCAGCGCATTGCACTGATTGGTTCGCCGCGTTCGGAAGGGTATACCGACTTCGTTCATACCATTCAGACAAATCAGTTCGGATACAAATTTCTGGTCGACTTCTATTATTCTTCGGTGCAGGGAGTGAGTGCTGAAAATGAACTTGTGAAGACGCTACTCCAGGTTTATGAAAGGCATCAGGCAAATCCCTATGATTGTGTCGTGATTACCCGCGGCGGTGGTGCCAGAACAGACTTTCTGGTTTTTGATACGTATTCATTGTCGCGTGTGGTAGCGCGGTTTCCCGTTCCAATAATAACCGGAATCGGGCACCACAAGGATGTGAGCATTGTGGATATGATGGCGCACACCCAGACAAAGACGCCAACCAAGGCTGCCGAGTTTATACTCGCCCACAACCGGAGTTTCGAGGAGAATATCCTTCGATATCAACAAAGGCTGATTATTCGTGTTCAGCAATTGCTTGCGCTCGAAAACCGACGCCTTCAGACGGCGCGGCATGAATTGGTACAGGCAGTCCCACGGCAGTTGTCCGTCCAGCGTGAGCAATTGAACAACATCAGAAATACGATAACCCATTTACCACGACAGTTGCTTAGTTATTCCGTTGCAAACATGGGAACTATACAGCAGTCGGTGTTAAATTACACGAGGCGGATTCTTGATCGTCAGGATGCATATCTAAGACAGGTGTTTTCGCGACTTACATTGAAACCAAATGAAAGGGCAAGGCATCACAGGAGCGATCTGGAGCAAACTGTGCGCCTGTTAACGCTGCATTGTCAGCGAGTGTTCCAGCGGCATCATACATCGCTTCGGCACCAGGAATCTTTGATGCGTATAATGAGCCCGCAGAATATCCTTAAAAAGGGATTTGCAATTGTGTCAAAAGGTGACAAAATTGTCGTCAATCCGGGTGAAATCGCGCCTGGCGACGAAATTACTGTTACACTTGACAAAACGGATCTCATTAGCGTGGTAAACCGGAAAACCGAAAGCGATGGAAAGTATGACGTATGAAGGCGCCTACAGGGAGCTTCAAAAAATATCAGCTGAAATAGAATCAGAGTCGGTCTCTGTCGACGTACTCGCAGAAAAAGTAAAACGCGCGGCAGAACTGATTGCATTCTGCCAGAGTCGGTTGCGTGACACGGAAACCGAGGTCAACAACATCATCAAACAAATGGAATCGAAGCCGATTCCGGAATAAGTCACAAGAAATGGCAGATCTTTCCGTGGATCTGCCATTCACTTAGGATTACATCTTTTTATTCGTCGCGAAGGACGTTTACCGGGTTCATACGGGCGGTATTGTACGTCTTCGCTGCAACGGTAATGATGCTGGCGAAGAGGAGTAGAGCCGATGACAATAGCATAGTCACGACTGTTGTTTTCTGGTAGAAATCCCAGATGCTGTCCATCAGCATTTCCGCCATGAATGCGCCGCCGTAGGAGCCGAGAGCGCATGCGATGAGCAGTAAGATTGCAAATCTCATGTTGATGACTTTGGATATGTTCGCGATCGAAGCGCCGAGCACCTTGCGCACGCCAATTTCTTTCATTCTACGTATGATGTTCAGTGACACCAGAGTGAACAGCCCGGTAATGGAGAGCATCATAGCCACAACGCCGAGGAAAACAAACATTTTCAGAATATTCGTGTTAACGCGATTGGCTTCTACGTTGGCGGAATCCATGTAACGGCTGCTGAACTTCCTGTTGGGGAATATGGTCTTCCATTGCTCTTCCATGTATGTATTGACGGCGACAATCTTGTCAGCGGGAGCGCTGACCAGCAAGTGACGAAATTGCTCAGGTCCGCAGTAACGCAGCATCATCGGTTCCATTTCCTCCCAAAGCCCCTGCGTATAAACATTCTTAAACACACCGATGACGTAAAGCTTAACGGTATCAAACCAGATCAGCTCTTTACCAATCGGATTGTCCCAGCCAAATTTCGCAACAAGCTTTTCGCTCACGATCACCGATTCTTTGCGGTCGGTTTCTGAATCTTTTTGAAAATCCCTGCCCTGAAGTAAGGTGAATCCCGCCGTCTTAAGGTAATTATCCCCGATATTCATAATGTCAACCTCCAGTTCAACGCCTTCGTGTTTTACAGGATCGTTGATGTAGTTCGAAAAGATGTGGTGTTCGGACCCGGCAATAGAGGTTACGTCCGGATGCTGCGCCATTACGTCGCGTAGGGTATTGAATTGACCTTCGTCATTTACCCAGGTGAAAAGCACTTCTTTTTGATTGAACCCAAGGTCAAAATCCCGTTGATATCGCGCATTATCAATGAATGCAAAACTGCAGACAATGCCGATGAGTGAGATCGCAAATTGAAGGGTAAGCAGTACCTGAGTGAAAACATTCGTGCCTCCGAGCTTTTGCTTTCCCTTAAGTATGGTGGTTGGTTGAAACTGACTGATATAAAAGGCAGGATAGCCTCCTGCCACCAATCCGGTAAACAACAGGATCGCAATCATCACCAGCAGGAAATTCGGTTTGCCAAAGTAGTTTGTTTGCAATTCCATGTAAGGCCAAAGCGCATTAAAGGCAGGGATCAGCAGAAATTCCGCGATAGCGATGCCGACAAGCAACGACAGGAAGCAGACAATCAGTGTTTCGCCTATGAATTGAAGGATCAGCTGAGCACGCATGCTGCCCATTACTTTTCTAATGCCGATTTCCTTTAATCGGCGCGATGAAATGGCAATTGACGTATTGGTAAGGTTAAAGCACGCTATGAGCAGGACGAAGATTGCCATTATAGCGCACCCGAGCACGGCAGCAAGAGGCGACGCATCGCGGGTCCAAGTTCCCGGCCTGTCATCATACGTGTCGCGGACAGCCATCCCAACTAACGGATCCAGGGCGTACGACTTGATCATGAAATCTTCACGAACCTTGTTATTGTTTTCGATGAAAGGTTTGAGCTGAGCCTCAATTGCAGGAATGCGATCGGGGTTGTTTACCTGAACAAAAAGCGTATTTCTGTACGTCCAGTTCAGACCTTTTTGCAGGCTCTCATCCTGATCCCAGTAATTATCATATAAGGCAAATGCATCGTCATTAAAGCTGGAGTTGGTTGGAGGGTTGTAGTAAACGGCGGCTACCTCAAATTCCCTTGTCGCTCCTTCGCCGAGGATATGTGTTACTACTTTTCCAACAACATTTGTGCTTCCGAAAAGGCGGATTGCAAGGCTTTCACTGATCAGAATATTTGATTTTTTCGAAATTGCGGATGCGTCACCATCAATAAAACTAAAGGTGAACATGCTGAAGAAATCCGGGTCAACGTAAGACAGTCTCGAAGCAAAAACTTCGTCCTCAATACGTATGTCGGCATAGCTTGATGAATACCTCGTGACACGCTCCGCATCTTTTACGTTTTGTCTCACGACTTCGCCCAGGGGAAGAGGCACGATTCCATAATCGGTTGTACGGCCCTGATATTCCCGCGACATGTTTACGCGGTATATCTTGTCTCTGTTAACATGAACCTCGTCGAAGCTGGCGTTGAATTCGTAGTTGTAATAGGCCACAATGCAACAGGCAATAGAAATGGCCATGCCGAGCATATTAATAAAGATGAACAGCTTGCTCTTCATCATGCTCCGGAAGGTAATGAGGAGATAGTTCTTGATCATGGGAGGGATAGTTTAGTTCGAAAGACTGATTTTCCGTAAACTGGGTTGCACAACGACGCGGTTTTTTTCTATTACATGATGAAAATAGTCCGGAATCGCATCGATTGCAACTGAAGTGTTCAATCCTGAACACTTCAACATGCGTTTAATGAGGATTTGTCTTCGGCTTGAAACTTTTCTAGCTTTAGTTAAACCACGCCGAATGAAAGAAATCAACACGGTCTTGCTTCTACACGGCGCCCTGGGTTCGTCAACTCAGTTGATGCCTTTGAAGGATGCACT
>JAEZDW010000126.1 GCA_023417955.1 Bacteroidota bacterium | reverse complement strand
GTGTTCCATTGCTCTGAGATTGATTCGCCAACCAATTTGAGCAATCGATTGCATAAAAGCAACCTGCGGTCACCTGTTTTCCATGACCAGTATCTTTGAGCGACATTGAAGTGATACTGTCCACTGTGGAAAAATGTTCACTCAAAACCACGCCCGCAATACGTTGGCAGCTATAATCAGGAAGATCGGGCTTATCGTAAATACCTCACAACGCATACACTATACGCGATACAGCCGCATTGGGGATTAATTAAAACCATAACCGGCATACTATTTTTATTGACACACGTAGTTGAAACCGACAGCGTCATAAGAGAGAGCAGTAATACAGCGTATCGTATTTGACCGTGGTGATGCCGCAGGTTTCAATGGATGTTGGTGCATAGATAGCGGCGTCAGCCACCTGTCGTAGTTGGTCTGTTTATTTGGAATTTAATCTTGTTAAGCTCTGCAACAGCAGGGCTTTTCTTTTTTAAGGGACTGCTCACTCACAGGAGCGGCACTGCTCAAGTGTTTCAAACGGCACAACGCCATGGCATCCGCCCCAAACGAAAGGCTTACAGACCTTTTCTGAAGGATCATAATAATACCGTTTAATATACGCATAACATGGTCCCGGGTCCGGAGCAAGACTGCATCGACGCACATCCGCGACAAGTAATGGTTCGTCATGGGATGTACACCGAAGGGAGAAAGCCGCGACAAGCAATAACGCCCGCGACGCAAACAACAGGTTCGCTTTCATATTACGATGAGCACCATTTCCGCTAATAAATTATTGACATCCACGCACCTTACAAGTTCTGCGCACCCACACGGTCGTCGGCTGGAAGTGCATCCCTGCCATCTTACCTTGGATGACGAAATAAGTTAACATGAAAACGGAAAAAGAGAAAATGCTCGCTGGAGAATTATACAATCCTCTCGACGCAGAACTCACTCGCGACCGCATTCGCACGCGGCTTCTGATCAAAGCATTGAACGACACGCGTGAAGATGATCCTGAACTGAGAACAAAAATATTACGCGAACTGATTCCACAAGCCCGGACTGACCTTTGGCTGCAGCCACCGTTTTACTGTGACTACGGATACAACATGATCGTTGGCCAAAAGGTGTTCTTCAACTTCAATTGCGTTGTACTGGACGTCACTTACGTTACCATTGGCGACCGGACGATGTTTGGTCCGAATGTGCAAATCTATACTGCCACACATCCAATTGATCATAAAGCCCGTGCATCGGGTCTTGAGTATGCAAAACCAATTCATATCGGCAGCGATGTATGGGTAGGCGGAAGCGCAGTGATTTGCCCGGGTGTTCGGATTGGTGACCGATCCGTCATCGGTGCCGGAAGTATTGTTACAAAGGATATCCCTCCTGACGTGTTCGCCGCAGGCAATCCGTGCCAGGTTATCCGCAACCTTGCAGAGCCAGCTTACGAAACGTAACCTGTTTTATTCGTCCGTGCGGAATGGCGCCGCAGGCAAACCCTCTTTGTTATAAAGATTGGCACAAGCAGGATTATCAGCCCACGCATAGCGGACATACTTTGGTTTTGCAACTGCGTTGTTGCGAACTACAATTGTATTACCACGGATCGTTGCCTCTGCCCATACGAATTTCTTGTCCTCTCCGGCGATCGCAAAGTGGCAAAGCGGATTGCCGTCGTTGGTTGTAAGTCCGCTTCCTGTGTGGTTGAATTCAAGGACGATGCTATCGCCCTGCACCCGCGAGGTTTTTAATATCGGGCCGGACCAAATCACATTACGATCTCCATAGGCAATATGACGCGCTGCCAGGGCCAACCTGTCCCCTATCGGCTTCTTGTTTCCAGGGTGAATATCGTTCCACTCACCGAGATCAAGAGTCACTGCCATTCCCGCATTATCGATATTCGCGGCAACCGCTTGCGCTTCCCGCATCTCTGCCCACTCGCTATCACCCGGAGAATAGGCAACTTCCAGGAAGTTTGGCAGCTGCACAGCCAGGAAGGGCGCGTCCGCCTTTTGAAATTGTTTTCTCCAGTCGCTGATCAGGGCAGGAAGCAGCTTCTTATATTGTTCCGCCCTTCCGATGTTGCTTTCGCCCTGGTACCAAACAAATCCTTTCACTGCGTAATTGGTATAAGGTGCAACCATGCCGTTAAATAGTGCTGAAGGTTGATTCTGCGCAGAGAAGCCCTGAGGACCCCTGCGTGCAGGATCGAAAACAAGACCCACCTTGTAATCCCAGTATCCTGTAAGATCCACGGTATCACTATCCGTTGCGATGTAGTACGGCTTATCAGGTACAAATCCGCCTTTACCAAAATGATTAACGATCCGAACAACGATGGTATTCCTTCCGCTTTTTAGCACACCCTCCGGAATGGTATAACGTCGCTGGGGATACTGATATCCGGTACTGCCTACCTGAGTGCCATTAATATAGACGTTGTCGGCATCAACGATTCGTCCCACTTCCAGTCGCGCTTTCTTTCCTGCCATTGTGCCCGGCACGTTTATCTCTCTGCGATACCACACTACGCCGTCAAGCGATGTTGTACCCTGATCTTCCCAGTAACCCGGAACGCTGATACGATTCCAGCCGGAAGGTTTGTAATCGTTATCGAACCACCGCGGTGTTTCGCGCATCCCTTTGTCTTGCTGCATCACTTTTCCCTGCTCCTGACCAAAAGCGCGTTGTGCACGGACGAATCCATTAACGTATGCGGTATCTTGATTTTGTCGGATGCGACTGATCATATCCGGAAAGGCAGCAAGTCCCTGTTCACTGATCCAGGCTTCTGCGGGTGTCCCGCCAACGCTTGCGTTGATAATACCGATGGGCACCTTATATTTTTCATGGAGCGCTTTGGCAAAAAAGTAGCCGACAACTGAAAAGGGCATGATATTTCTCTGGGTAGCTGGCTTCCAGGATCCATTCGCAAGCGTGTCACGGGGGCCTTCAAGCGACGGTGACGGTGGCACAAGAAACTGGCGGATGGCAGGATAATTAGCCTCGGCAACTTCGCGGGCGTAGCGATCTTTATGAAGTCCCAGAGAATGCACCATATTTGATTGTCCGGCGCATAGCCAGACGTCGCCGACGAGGACATCGCGAAGCACAATCTTGTTGCTTCCCTGAATCTCCATATTAAACGGACCTCCTGCTGGAGCCGGCGGGAACGTTACCGCCCACTTTCCATCGCGATCTGTGGTAGCACGAAGGGCCTTGCCTCTGAAGGCTACCCGGACTTTTTCACCCGGTGACGCCCAGCCCCAGATCGTAAGTTTCGTATCGCGCTGCAGCACCATGCTATCGCTCACGAGTCGCGGCAGGCGAACCTGTGCAACAAGAGGTGCAGCAAATAAAATCAGCAGAAGTAATAGGGATAAAGAGTAATTCCTGGTTGACATAGTCGAATAATACAAAGTTTTTCGGATAATGTCAGCCACTCATACGTCTTAATTAATACCGGTTCACGCCACGCCCAACATTTCAAGAAATCAAAAATCAGAAATCAGAAATGAGAAATCAGAAATTAGAAATGAGAAATTGAGAATCGTGCCGCGAATCATCCAATCCTTCCGACATCCTGATTCACCACCGTCGAACAAACAACACAAGCATACCCTTCGAGCGGAATATTATGAAAGTAACCGCGCTTATCCGTGCCTCTTATATATCCTTCGCTGCCTTCTATGACTGCGTCAGCAAGTTCGATGGATAGTCCGTCACCCCAGGCCTTAAGCAGACTCTCCTTCTTCGTCCACAAATTGAAAAAATATTGATCAGGCTTTCGTGATCCGAGAATGCTGGTGAATTCGTCACGCGTAAAGCAGTCACGAAACGTGTTCCAGTCCAGAAGCCGGTATTTCTCGAGGTCGACCCCAACCATACCGTTGTCGGTCACGGCGCAGACAACAAAATCATGTGAGTGAGCAATATTGAAATCGATTCCGGAATCAGGCAGATACCACTTACCTTTTTCGGATTTTTGAATTGTCGCAAGTTTTTCGCGCGATATTCCGACGTCAAGAAGAAGTTCGAGTAGCCTTATTTTTCCGACTTGCGAGCGCTGCTTGTCAGAATCATTGACATATTCTTCGTCGCTCTTCAAAAACTTACATAGCGCGTCGTCACCAGCAAAGTCAGGTGCCGGTATTGAAGCACTTCGAATATCTGTGAGACTAAATCTAATCACCCTCAAAATTATTCAATAAACACAGAATTTCGAAAACGCATGATTTTAATAAGGTCAACCGTGCCCGGAATTTTAAGGTGGGAATTTTTCGGTTTAGAACGGACCGACTACACGCAACTGGTGAACTATCGGACAAAAATACCCCGAATGCTAACAAGGTGTAATAATTGAATTGTTTCGATTCCTTCTGCGCAGATCCGCACCGTAACTTTAGAAAGTCATTAATCTAAAATCTAAACGCAAATGAAAAAAGAACTCAAGAGACCCAACGCAAGCGACATCTATGCAACGCTGACGGTCGAACCCGCGAACAACCTCATCTATCTCGACTGGAATGGTTACCTCAACGTCGACCTCGTGAAGGCAGGATCGGAGGAGTTGCTGAAACTCATTAAACAGCACCGCGTAAACAAAGTGCTTGTCGACAACCGTAAGGTTTCAGGTCCGTGGCAGGCTGCCAATGAATGGTACCAAACTGATTGGAATCCACGCGCAGCTAAGGAAGGCCTGACTGACATGGCCGTTATTATGTCAGAAAACATATTCACGCAACTTTCCCTCCAGGGCTTTGCAAAAGTCACGAAAGGTGTGTACACCGTTAATGTCTTTAATGCTGAAGCACCTGCCCGCAAGTGGTTGCTTGAGCAGGTTACAAGCGCAGCCTGATAAATTTATTCAGCTTTACGCCACCGGACTTCTACAGTAATCCGGTGGCTATTTGCTGTTACTGTCGCACTAAGCGTTAGCAACTCGCCCTCAATACGGGCTGAACGAATTTCTTCAGTACCGACCCAGTCAGGCAGCAAACTGCCCTCAACGTAGTGCGTGAATTCTCCTGGTGCGGTTTCTTTATACCGACCCCAGTATGCAGCATACGAACGATACGCTGCAGCTATTTGTTCATCACTCCCTTCAAAAAGCCGCGGAGACCCTATTTTGTTTCGCCCAAATTTCATTAGCTGGGCATTCATGCAACCCTTGCTGTCGTACATGAGAATGCCTTCGGGAGTTTCTCCAAAGAAGTCAACGATTTTCCCGGAAGGATCGCGGTAGGTCCAGGAAACCAGCTTCCACGTTCCGACAATTCGATCGCCGATGAATTCACTCATGACAGCTCGCCTTTCCTGACCGCGTGACCATTTAGCAGCGCCAGGCTGAGTTGCATAGCCTCCTCCTCAATTAGACCGGCAACAAATTCAGCATCGTGTTCAATGTATCGGTGACCTCCGGGCCGGGAAACCAGTCGGAATGATGTGAATGTTTCCTTCTCCCATTGTTCGATTTGATAACGGTTTACGCGTTGGTCATCATCGCCGTGAATAGCTATTATGGGAACGTTAAATGGTACTTCAAATCTGTATTGATGGCTGTGCAGCAATTGAAGATCAGCCCGGAGGATAGAAATCAACATCTGCTGCAGTTCGCGATCGCCTATCACAGACAGATCCAGGTGCGGATACAACGTTACAAGTTCAGCATCTGAAACGGTATAGTCTACCTGCGATTTCTCATATGCGTTTAGTCCAGACGTTGAAGAAATGAATAACATCTCGGGAAGTGCATTACCTTTCTTGCGAAGTTCGTGCATAATCTCAAATGCAATCAGGCCACCCATGCTATGTCCCAGGAACACATATGGTTTATCAAGTAAAGGCAGGATGGCAGGCACCAGGTCATCGAGCAGCGCAGCGGTATCGGTGTATGGCGGTTCATTGAGCCGTTGACCACGCCCCGGGAGTTCAACGCGGACAACTTCAATGAGGTCATTCTCAAAGTAGTGATCCCAACCGTCAAACAACGCTGCGCTTCCGCCTGCGTCATGAAACAGGAACAGCCTCAACATTGCCAGCGGACGCGGTTGCGCGACCGTAAACCATTTAGCGTGATCGCGGACAGTCATTTGTATTGTCTGCGCACTACCGGCACCAGCAAGAAGGCCAAGCAGATATTCGGAGTAATCCCGAATCGTCGGATGCGCCCAGAACATTCCAACAGGCACCTTTACCTCAAAATCCTTTTCCAGGTGATTTCGAAGCTGCACCGCCATCAGGGAATCAAGCCCCATCCCTTTGAACGTCATGGTAGGCCTTATTTGCGCTACCGGCATTTTCACAATTCCACCAACGTGACGGCTAATGATTTCATGAAGGACTTTCAGTCGCTCCTGATCAGTCTTCGCTGCCTTGAATGCATCAGCCCCGGCAACAGCGCCATTGGTTTGTGCCACTGCTGAAGACATTGCCATCCTTCGAGCCGATCCCTCAAGTCCACGGATGGTCATTACAGGAGTATTATCATAGTTTGCAATGATAATATCTGTTCGGAAACGCCACGCACCTGATACATCAGTCGCCTTTTTCATTTCATGCATTACCATCAGGCCGCGTATTTCGTGGTCGTAATTCACCTGACCTTCCATCGTGAAGTCGGTAACACAATTCAATTCCACTTTCATTTGCGTCCCTTCCTCCAGGATGTTCATCAGTTGTCCGAGTATGGGCTGGAAAAACGAACTCAGTAACGCGGGATGTATGCAATAACGATCGGCTACACGCACCACATGATCGTCCGGCCTGATCGAAAAGAGTATTTTGTTAGCATTATCACGGTCTACCTTGTCAATCCCCGTCAGGTGATTGAAATGTTTTCCAAAATCGAACCCTATGGTGCGAAGCAGATTGTAATAGTTGATGCCTTCGGTGTACGCCGGGCTCTGGTATTCCAACTCTTCAAAGATGCGCGTCGTATCCGAAACCTGAACCGTCTCAAAAATATCGGCCTTGCCACCGGCAAGAGCATTCCAGGTATTGGTTGCGTTGTCTTTTTGATATACGGTGACGTCTGCCGAAAATCGTCCCAGCAGAACAACTTTGACCTGAATATCTACACGGGCACGCTCGGAAAGCAGAAGTTGCGGCCCAAAGGAAACGTCGCGTATGCGCATTTGCTTTTCACCGCGGAACGCTTCGGAAATAGCCTCAAGCATAATCTCCATGTAGCATGCCGTAGGCACACGCACTTCTCCGTTCACGAGGTGATCCTTCAGGAAAGGGAAGCGCTGCAGACTCAATTGTGAGTCCCAGTAGAAAATATTATCAGATCCTGCCAGAACCAGGCGGTTCCCGAGTAAAGGAAATCCGACTTCATGTTCAATTGTCACCCTGCCGGCAAGTTCAGCGGAAAGGTCTTCAATCTCATAGCGATCCCGCTGGAAGGGATAACCTGGTAAATCAATATGCGGAATCTTGTTCGTCCCAAAGAACGCACCCCAGTTCCATGAATAGCCCTTCACGTAGAGTTCACAAAGGTTGCGTTGCATTTCACTCAGTTCATCTTTCTCACGCAACGTTGAACAAGCAGTTATTACACGCTTACCTGCGGCTGTCGCGCATTCGTTCACAGCAGTAACCAACACCGGATGCGGGTTGCATTCGAGGAATACAGTGTGGCCCTCATCCATCAGCATTTGCATAACCGCCGCGAATTGTACTGTACCACGGAGGTTATCTACCCAGTAACTTTCATCCAATAACTCACCAGCTACCAGTTCGGCGCGGACAGTCGAATAAAATTTCGTATCTCCGGAACGCGCGCGTAAGCCTGAAATATCACTGCGCAGCGGCTCCATCAGCGGATCCATTTGCGGGCTGTGCGATGCCACATCAACTTTGACAAGGCGACAGAATAGTCCTTTCGCTTCAAGGTCACTCAACACTTCATCGATTGCTGCCTTGTCTCCGGCAAGCACCGTTGATTTGGGGCTGTTATTGACCGCAACGGAGAGCTTACCCGGAAAACGCGCTGCTGTCTTTTCTGCATCCTCGCGACTTAATTCCGTTACGGCCATGGCTCCGCCGGTACCGGCCACTGTTTTCATTAGTCGGCTGCGACTGCAGATGATTCGCGCGGCGTCATCAAGACTAAGGGCGCCGGAAATGTACGCAGCTGCAACTTCCCCCATACTATGACCGACAACTGCGTCCGGAGAAATCCCCCACGACATCCATACTTTTGCCAGCGAAACCTGCATGGCGAAAAGGGCAGGCTGGATAACATTGATTTCATTCAGCCGACTTGATTCCGGCGACGCATTTAATTCGCCCAGCAATGACCAATCGGTGTATGGTTGAAATGCCGCATCGCATGCATTGATGCTTTCGCGGAAGATCTTATTATGTTCGAAAAGCTCCCGACCCATACCAAGCCATTGTGCACCCTGTCCGGGGAAAATGAAAACAACTTTCGGGGTACCCGTTAATGTTGCAGGCGTGACGTCTTCCTCAGCGTCGGCGAAAGCTATTAGTTTTTCAATCAGTTCATTCCTGTTTTCAGCAAAGAACACATGACGGTGGTCAAACTCAGCCTTGACCAATGCAGTTGCGACGCATACGGAAGCTGCATCTTTGTCGTCAAGCGATGTGAGCAGGTTTGCGTAGTCACGTGCATACGCCTTTAACGCTGCGGGTGATTTAGCCGAAAGAGGAAGTACCAGCTCTTCCAGAGCCACGTCATCTTCCTGGACCAAAGCCGGATATTGTTCCAACACTGCGTGCGCATTCGTTCCACCCCAACCGAAAGAATTCACACCCGCTTTGAATGTCTCTCCCGCTTTCGCCGGCCAGGCAGATTGTTCATCCTGAACTTCTAACATTAGTTCGTCAAAGGGAATATCAGGATTGGGTGTATTGAAGTTGAGGTTCGGCGGAAGTGCCTGATGCTGCATGGCAAGGACGACCTTTATGAGTCCGGCGATACCTGCAGTAGCCTCTGTATGTCCGATGTTCGTTTTCACGGAACCAATTCGAAGGGGTTGCTTGCGGTCCTTGCGGAAGAACTGACCAATTGCTTTGGCCTCGTTTGGATCGCCAAGCTTGGTTCCGGTACCGTGTGCTTCAACGT
>JAEZDW010000118.1 GCA_023417955.1 Bacteroidota bacterium | reverse complement strand
ACGTGATACATTCCATCGCTTCCCTCACGTCGTGAACGCGAAGAATGGAAGCGCCTTTCAGTAGCGCGACCGTATGCAAAGCAGTGGTGCCGTTGAGCGCGTGCTCGGGCGTAGTCTCAAGCGTTTTCCAGACCATCGATTTACGGCTTAGTCCGACAAGAAGCGGTCGCTCCAGCTGCCTGAACAAATCAAGCTTATCGAGCAACTCAAAATTCTGACTTACATTCTTTGCAAAACCAAAGCCAGGATCAACGATCACATCCGGGACACCAAGCCGGGTCAGCTGCAGAAGTTTTCCTTTTATCTCGCGCTGAACGTCAACCACAAGATTTTCATAATGATTGAGACCCGACATCGTCGCCGGCGTTCCGCGCATATGCATAAGGATGTACGGAACACCCAGCTTTGCAACGGTTGAAAACATTTCGGGATCCATATCTCCGCCCGAAACATCGTTGATCATATCGGCACCCTCCGCTACGGCAGCGCTCGCAATACCACTGCGGAATGTATCAATCGAAATGATCGCGTCGGGAAAACGGCTTTTCACCGCGCGAATTGCTCCGATTACTCGCTTAAGCTCTTCATTCTCAGGAACATCATCTGCACCCGGGCGTGTTGAATAGCCGCCAATGTCAATGAATGTGGCACCTCCTTCAAGCATCGAACCGACCTTTGCGAGTATAGCCGTTTCGTCGTGAGAGCGGGAGTCGCCATAAAAACTGTCGGGCGTAACGTTCAGAATACCCATCACGCGGGGCGTGTCCAGACCGATGAGTCTGCCGCGGATATTCAGTGTGCCGTTAATCAAAAATCCCGTACTTTCGGGCGAAGAATTCATTTTAGCTTTGGATCGATTTTGATTCAAAATAAAGCCTTAAATCCTAATTTTTCGCCTGTGATAGAAAAAACGGCAATGGAGTACAGATCGGTTATTGAAACGTGCCGGTCATTGTTCGAAAAAAAAACGCGGGATTACGGAACAGCATGGCGTATACTGCGGTTACCGTCGATAACGGACCAGATATATATAAAGGCGCAGCGAATCCGAAGCATACAGGAAAAAGGAACGCAGAAAGTGGATGATCCGATACGTGATGAATTCATCGGCATCATCAATTACTGCATCATTGCACTGATTCAGATAAAGCTCACAGACAAAGACAAGCTTGAGCTCTCATTTGAAGAACTGCAGCCTCTGTATGAATCGGCGGTGGATGAAACATTCCAGCTGCTGCAAAACAAAAACCACGACTACGGCGAAGCGTGGAGAGAAATGCGCGTCAGTTCAATCACGGATATCATTCTGATGAAACTGCTTCGCGTTAAACAAATTGAAGACAATAACGGACAAACGCTGGTCAGCGAGGGCGTAAAGGCAAACTACCAGGACATGATTAACTATGCCGTATTCGCCATGATCCTGCTCGGCCAGCAAGAGGGAAAATAAAATGAAATACGTGATCGATCAGTTCTCGCGCTACTTTATCGGGATACTCTTTATCTTCTCCGGATTAATCAAGTTAAACGATCCAATTGGTACTGAAATCAAACTCGAGGAATACTTCGAAGTATTTGCAGTTGATTTCCATCCGATGTTTCTGGTATTTAAACCCGTCGCGCTGGAGCTCGGTATGATCATGATCGTGCTTGAGATCGTGCTTGGCGTAGCTGTCCTCGTGTTCTACCGAATGCAGCTAACAGCAACGCTGCTCCTTATCCTGATTGTCTTCTTCACGTTCCTTACAGGTTATTCACATTTTACCAATGCGGTTACCGACTGCGGATGTTTTGGAGACGCAATCAAACTGACGCCACTCCAGTCATTTATCAAGGACCTCGTACTCCTGGTTTTCATTATGCACCTCTTCTGGTACAGGAAGTCTTACACCCCGGCACTTTACACCAGGACGGGACACATCCTCATTGCAGCTGTCACGGTGGCATCCCTCTTTGTCGGTATTTACGCAATACGTCACCTCCCTTATCTCGACTTCAGAGCATACAAGATCGGCAATCATATCCCCGACGAAATGAAACCACGGGAGCAGGCAATCTTTGAATATGTCTTCATCCGGAAAGATAACGGCAAGGAAGAGCGCTCAGGCTCCTGGCTTACTGATACGACACTGTATCAGTACAAGGACATGATTCAGGTGAATAAGGGCAAGACACAACCAAAGATTACTGATTATGCAGTCTTCACACCTGATGGCGACCCGGTAACAAGCGAGACCTTCTCCGGGGCTAAGTTGCTGCTCATTATGTACAACGCGAACAAGGCGTCAACAAAGAACATTGCCGACATCGTAAAACTCACAAAAGACCTCGAAGGAAAAGTTGAATTGATGGCGCTGACTTCATCGGGAGCAACGGAATTCGAAAATTTCCGCCACGAACATCAGCTTGCTGTTCCATATTACTTTGCAGACGCTACCGTGTTGAAAACAATCATCCGATCAAACCCGGGGTTAACACTTTGGATCGACGGAACGGTTGCAGGGAAATGGCACCACAACGATACGCCTGCTGCTGACGAAATACTCGCCATCATCGCCAGTCACAAATGAAAATCTTTCTGATTGGCATGCCGGGGTCAGGCAAGAGCACGATAGGCCAAAAGGTTGCCGATGCGCTGTCGCTTGCATTCATCGATCTCGACAAACAAATCGAACTGCGTGAAGGCAAGTCTATTCCCGGGATTTTCTCCGGCAACGGTGAAGATTACTTCCGTGAAAAAGAGTCTGCGGTACTTCGCGAGCTTTGTGCAAAAGAAGAAAGCTACGTCATGGCTACCGGTGGCGGCGCGCCATGCTTTCATAATAATATAGACGTTCTTAATCAAAGTGGCCTCACCGTATTCCTCGATGTTGATGTCAACACGTTGCTGGAACGGGTCTCACTGGCTTCGAACAGACCGTTGCTAAGCGGTAAATCAGATCAGGAAACGCGGCTGCGACAACTTTATGAGTCGCGAAGGGAGTGTTATCTGAAGGCGATGATTTCGTTACAAAATCCCGACACTGACACTGTACTTCAGGCTATCTCCCATTCAGTTTCTAAAAAGCAAAACCAAAGGTAACCAGACCGGTTGTCTCCTTGCGGTCGACATCGACGATGGGAGCAGAATCGCTTATTGCATACGGTGAGTAATTGAACGAATTGGTTCTGTGTATCAGCGCAAAGTCGATATAGAACTTTTCAAAACGCACGCCCAATCCGCCACTAAGAGCTTTGATCTTATTATCGATATTATCAGCAAAAGGTTTTCCGAGTGCAGAGTATCCTCCCCTCACTCGCAATATCTTGTATCTGAATTCCGCGCCAACGCGAATGTTGATGGTGGAATTATATCGCTGCTGTATCTCCTGATTTTCCGGAGTGTAGTCAATACCGGCAATTTCCGATGTATACTTGGCTTTACCCGGGTTTGTGTATTCAACATCGCCGGTGATAAAACCCATTTTGGAAATGAAAGTTACCCCTGCACTGATCCGGGATGGAACACGGAAATTATATTCTGATGTAAGGATATCGGTCCCTGCTGATTCGTTATTGAGAATCGTCTCTCCATCACCATAATAATCGAAATTCTTCCAGCTCGTTGACATAGACGCTTCATATGTTTCAGTGAGGTTGTAGAATGTTGGTGATGTATAAGACAAACCAACTTGCACAAAATCAACCGGCCTGAAAATAGCACCCAGTGTCGCATTTATGCCGGAGCCTTGTATCTCGAGTCCTTCCTGCAGCGAAAGGTGATTAAACACGGGATCAACGGCAAAACTCTCATCAAAAACCTGCGAGGATTTATATCTCAAAGATGAAATACCGATTCCACCTCCGACGAAAATTCGATCATCAAAGTTGGCGCCGTACGAGATGCTCCATTGGTTCGTCGCGCCGCTCATTTCAATATGCTCCTGCTGCTGAGCATCTGACAGGTATTCCTCGAAATTACTCTGAACATCCGTGAAGTATTCATCATCAGGAAAAGATGGGTCAATTGTACTCGCGGGACCGATCAAATAGTTGTAGTACGCCAGGCCCACAGGCGTATTATAATTATAGTCACCTGGATCAAATTGATCGGTGACGTCGCCATTCGCCTGAAGAATGAATGACTGAATTATCGAACTCTGCTTGTTAGCCCCCGAATAAAGGATCGAATTATTAAAATCATTCACCCTGTTATATGAAAACGCGAATGAGCCTCCGATATAACCGCTTCGCCCGCGTTCTCCCGGCAAATTGAATACACCGCTAACGCCGGGAATGAAAAGTTTCGAAACATCATCACTCATTTCGTTCCCAAAATATTTGCTTGTCGTATTTGAAGTGCGCTGCCCGACTGAAAGCGTAAACTCTGAACGGTTAAACATACCGAGGCCCGCAGGATTGGAATACGCCGAACTGTAGTCACCTCCAAGAGAAATCTGCGCACCGCCAAGCGCCTGAATCCTTGCGCTTCCGCCTGGCTGGGTCCTGCTGAACATCAATGCAGCTTCCGCATAACTTTGGCTACGTCCCTCGTTCGCAAGGAACAAAGCGATAGCGCTGAGGAGAAAAAATGCCCTCAATTTCATAAATGGTCTTTTGTAACGAGTGATAATTACCTGCTGCCGCGACTTCTGCCGTTGCTGCCGCCAGATGGAGCCGGCGTACTTGAACGGGAACTGTTGTTGCTGTTTCCAAAGGACGACGAAGAAGAACTGCGCGAATTGTACGAACTGTTCGAGGAGTTGGAACTGTTGCCCCATGAACTGCTTCTCGAGTTAGTGTTCGAATACGAGCTGGTACGTGTCGTTGTATTGGATCCGGAAGTAGCCCCTGTATTCGCAGGTGACGTATACCTCCACGACTTGTTATAGTATTCCGAATCGGAAGAAGAACGGCCTGAACTGTTTGTTCTGCCTGATCCCTGCTCCGGCTGATACATCGTCCGCGTACGTGTGTTGGTATTGGTCGTTGCATACTCCGTGCTTCTCGATGGACGCTTACCGTATACCACCTTCTGACCAGAAGACTCACCATAAGAGTTGTTGATCACTACGACGCGCGGATATCCGCCGTACCACGAAGGTCCGAACCATGATGAATATCCAAATCCATATGAAGGACCCCAGCCTGAACCCCAGTAGCTGGCAGGGCTGTTCCAATAGTCGTTGTAGCCCCAGCCATAATTCCAGGTATTACCCCAGTAGTAGCTGAAAGAGCTTGAATATGTTCCCGCGTAATAAGGATTATTCCAGGGGTTACCCCATGAATTATAATAGCTTCCGTAGAACGGTGAATTCCAGTTGTAAATGGAAGGACCCCAATAGTTACGGCTATACCAGTTGCTGCCGTACCAGCTGTTGAAATTGTTATTGAACGTCCGAAGGTCGCTCGCAGTTTGATAACGGTAGTTATTGATGTAGTAGTCTTCGTTTTCCGAAGTCGCCGTCTCAGCGTTGCTGCGTGAGGAGAACTCCGGATTTACGGTCCTCGCCGAATAGCTGTCTGTCGGATTCAGATCTTCCGAATCACCAGCCCTGCGATCAACACGTGCGCTGGCGACAGTTTGTTTTGCATCCAACTCCCTGAGTTTCTTACGATCACTGGAGTTGAAGTACATGTCGTCGTTTTCGATCTGTTGCGCTATCGCTGATCCTGCCAGTAGCGCCGACAACATTAAAGTTCCAAATATTCTGATTTTCATATCACTCCCGGTTAAGATGCTCGTCTAAGTATAACGCGAAATACACAATAAAGTGCGCCGATAAAGCTACAAATTTTACCGGTTATTCTTTCGGTAAAATTATATTTGCCACCGGACAAAAAACAAACAATAATTATACCAGCATGGGAAAGGAATTACCGAGCCGGACCGAGGATTACTCTTTGTGGTACAACGAATTAGTAAAAAAGGCCGATTTAGCTGAACACTCGGACGTGCGCGGGTGCATGGTCATCAAGCCATATGGCTATAGCATCTGGGAGAAGATGCAGCAAGCGTTGGACGCCATGTTCAAGGAAACCGGCCATTCAAACGCCTACTTCCCGCTTTTTGTCCCAAAGAGCCTTTTTGAGGCGGAAGAACAGAATGCCGAGGGATTTGCGAAGGAATGCGCTATCGTAACGCATTACCGCCTGAAAAATGATCCCGACAAAAAAGGAAAACTGATCGTCGATCCTGAAGCAAAACTCGAGGAGGAACTTGTGGTCCGCCCTACCAGTGAGGCGATCATTTGGAATACCTACAAGAAATGGATTCAGTCGTATCGCGACCTGCCTATCCTTGTCAACCAATGGGCGAATGTTGTGCGCTGGGAAATGCGCACGCGCCTTTTCCTCCGTACAGCCGAGTTTCTTTGGCAGGAAGGCCATACGGCGCACAGTACCGCCGACGAGGCTGTAGCCGAAACCATTCAAATGCTTGACGTCTACGCCAACTTCGCTGAGAATTTCATGGCCCTCCCCGTTGTAAAGGGCAAGAAATCGGAAGGTGAAAAATTCCCCGGCGCGATCGATACGTATTGCATCGAAGCGATGATGCAAGACGGAAAAGCGCTCCAGGCCGGAACTTCACACTTCCTGGGTCAGAATTTCGCAAAAGCTTTTGACGTCCAGTTTGCAGGCAAGGACGGTAAACTCGACTTCGTATGGGGCACGAGCTGGGGCGTTAGCACCCGGTTGATGGGTGCGCTCATCATGGCCCATTCGGATGATGATGGCCTTGTGCTGCCTCCGCGCCTGGCGCCTATCCATGTAGTTATCGTTCCGATTTACAAGACCGAAGATGAATTGAACCGCATTTCCGAAAAAGCGGCTGCGATAACAGCCGTTCTCAAGAAAGCCGGACTCACCGTCAAATACGACAATCGCGACACACATAAGCCGGGCTTCAAGTTCGCTGAATGGGAATTAAAAGGCGTACCTGTCAGACTGGCGATGGGGCCGCGTGACCTGGAAAACGGAACGGTCGAAGTAGCGAGGCGGGATACGCGCGCGAAGTCTGTCCTGAAATTCGATTTGATTGAAAGCGAAATACCAAAACTTCTCGACGATATTCAAAGTGGCATTTATGAACGCGCACGCGCATTCCAAACCGAGATGACCGCACAGGTGAATTCCTGGGAAGAATTCAAAAAAGTGCTCGACGAAAAAGGCGGTTTCCTATCCGCCCATTGGGACGGCACGCCTGAAACAGAAGCAGCAATCAAAGAGGAAACAAAGGCAACGATTCGTTGTATTCCGCTGAATACGCCGGAAGAAGCGGGAATTTGCGTCTACTCGGGCAAAAAATCTTCCCGAAGAGTGCTTTTCGCACGGGCATATTGAGCCCTAAAACAGGCGACCTTTTAGGCAATTCAGGAAATAATCGCCAATTTAGCACGGTGATGTAGCTGATTGAGAAAATGGTAATGTGGATCATCATTATTTCGCTTATAATCATCGGGCTGGTGCTCTTTGTGGTTGAGGTTATCTTCATTCCGGGAACGACGGTCGTGGGAATTCTCGGTCTCGTTTTTATGGCCGTCGGCGTCGTAGTCAGTTACCGGCACTTCGGAAGTGATATCGGTTTATACGTCCTCGTCGGTTCCGCAATCGGCACCCTTGCCGCACTAATCTATAGCTTTCGATCCGGTGCATGGGAAAGGTATTCGCTTAAGGACTCGATTTCAAGTAAGGTGAACGAGGGGCTGACAGACAAACTTGCTGTTGGAGACGAAGGTATAACGGTGTCAACACTCAGACCGTCAGGCAAAGCTGAGTTCAAGAATGAACTTTTTGAAGTGCGCACCAGCGGACATTACATCCAACCAGCGACACGCGTCCGTATCATCAGCATTGAAGGTATGCAGATCGTGGTTGAAGAGATCGTGGCGAAAGAAGCTTAACATCGTAAATGAATTTCAATAATGGATAATATGTTACAAGAACCAATTTACCTGTTTGCCCTCGTCGTCGGCGCACTGATTCTTATTTTCATCTTCCTCTACTTTGTTCCCGTTAACCTCTGGATTACCGCACGGTTTTCCAATGTGAAAGTCGGGCTGTTCGAGCTGGTGTTCATGAGAATCCGGAAGGTGCCGCCGCGCGTTGTTGTCGAGTCTCTGATTACAGCAACAAAGGCCGGACTGGACATTTCATCTACGGAACTTGAAACGCATTATCTCGCAGGCGGAAATGTGCCAAACGTGATACGCGCACTGATTTCTGCCGACAAGGCAAATATCAGCCTGAGCTTCAAACAAGCTACTGCCATCGATCTCGCCGGACGCGATGTATTCCAGGCGGTTCAAATATCCGTCAACCCGAAAGTTATTACGACACCTAAAGTAGCCGCGGTTGCTGCTGATGGTATTCAGCTTATTGCTGTTGCGCGGGTAACCGTTCGCGCCAGCATTGCACAACTCGTTGGTGGTGCCGGCGAAGACACAATCCTCGCACGTGTCGGCGAAGGTATCGTGTCCTCAATCGGTTCTGCCAAAACTCATAAAGAGGTTCTCGAAAGCCCCGACAAAATTTCGAAACTCGTTCTATCCCGTGGGCTGGACGCAGGAACGGCGTTTGAAATCCTCTCCATCGATATCGCAGACGTCGACGTTGGAGCAAACATAGGTGCGAAGCTGCAAATCGATCAGGCTACCGCCGACCTGAAGGTGGCAGAAGCCAAGGCTGAAGAAAGAAGAGCTATGGCCGTTGCCCTTGAACAGGAGATGAAAGCGAAAGCTCAGGAGGCGCGTGCTAAAGTAATTGAAGCCGAAGCTGAAATTCCGAAAGCAATGGCCGAAGCGTTTGTCAAAGGTAACCTTGGCGTAATGGACTACTACAAAATGCAAAATGTCCAGGCTGACACCGACATGCGGCAATCTATTTCAGGTTCCGGCAAGTCGGGGCCTCAATCGAATAAATAGAACGTTAAGAGAAATACATTTCAGGAGGAGTTACAAAGTATGTAGCTCCTCTTTTAGTTTCAGGTTTCAGGTTTCAGGTCTCAGACAACTGCGTAACGACTTCGCGTATGCCAGCAATTTCTAATTTGGAAATTTGAGTCCGCTCCGAAAACCCCTTTTTGAAAAACTCAACAAATAGGTCCCGCGGGTGAGTACTTGGTTTGTAGTTTAAGAAAAACGCAAACTAAAATATCGAGGAAAGCGATGAATTGATTTTGGAACGAGTTTTTCCGGTTGGATGGACCTACAGGGTCTAGTTTTCCCTTGAATTTTATGAGTCTTCTGAAGTTTATCCAAAGGCATCTTGTGTTTGCCCACATTTGATGCTTAATGAGACCTCGATATCTGCTTTTCGCGTTTGAGTAATGATACGCTAGTTGAAAAACAGTAGCCTCTACGTTGTTTCGTTTCTGCAATTTTTCAATCGGGATTGAGGCCAACTTTTTCCTTAGGAGGCAAAGCTTCAGATTTTTTTGTGAGAAGTAACGGTATCTGTTTTGCTCTTTAATCCGCCAACGAACGAACCCCTTCTTGGTGATCCTTAGTTGGTGTTCAACGGGTTGATTGGTTTGTGTGTCATGAATGATAAGTGCTTCCTCCACCAGGTCAAGCACATATCGACCGGTAGCTCCCTGGATCGCGCTCAGTACGAATTCTATGTTTTTGTCTTTGCAAAACCCTTGATTATCAGGGCTATGATACGCTCCGTCGGCGTGAACAATCTCTGTTTTCGATGTAAAAACTTCGTTCACTTTCTTAATATCATCTTGAAGAAATTCAAGATCCTGATTATTTGCTGGACGAACGTCGACATGACCGATCAGATTTAATACATCTCCATTATCACAGCTCTCCGTTACATTGATGCTGTATCCTTTCACCTGATTATGGTCCTTATTACGATAGCTACAGTCCGTATCATGTGGAGACTGGACTGAACTACTTGCTACCTCCTCTTTCTCTCGGGCAATCACCAATTTGTTCTCATCAACCTTATATTGCTCGCCAAAAACTTTCACCAACGTTTCATAATAGCTTGGAGCATCTTCATTGCTGTATAAAGGTAATATCCGATATATCAATGATCCGAGTTGTTGCAATCTGTTCTGGACTTCAACATCAGAACATGAATACGTAACTTTATCTCCCTTCACAGCTAGCAAACTATCCAACAACTCTTCGGTATTTTTATCCAGCTTATTGAGGTGCTTTACTTCCTGATAGAACAAGCGGAATGTTTCGTGGATGAGTTCATATCGGGTCAGCCAAGCAATATTGCTTCCCAGTAGTTTGCTATCCATGCGGATCGATCTTCCACTAACTTCAAACTGTGCACAGTGGCTTTTGGTCACCTGCTGAAAAACAACTTCGATTAAGTTCACCCCAGTTGCCTTAGCGTAGTCTACTATGCGCTTTCTGAATAAGTAATAGGTGGATTCCGTAGGAACTGCATCGTCGGCGTTCACCAGACCTATTGCACTGCGCGTTAGCATATTGAATCGGCAATTTTCGTAAAGCTTATGATCGCTAATTCCTTCTGCTGACTTAAGAATCATCATGGCAACCAAAACGCGGATTGGAGCATTGGGCTTGCCATTGTCATCACAATACAACGGCTTAAAAATTTCCTCATCAACTTGACTGGTCACCTGTTGGCGGAACTCATTGTGCCATCCCTTCTTTTCCTCATAGATGCTCAATGATTTGCCCGACAACAACGACGAAGGTGAACTGAAAATCCCTAATTGCGGCTCTTTATTACTTTTTCTAAACATATTGTCCGTACTGATGGACTAAATATAGTCAATGCATCAATCCGTTTTAAACGTCGACCTGTTTAGTAGGGGGTTTTCGGAGTGGACTCAAATTTATAATTTATAATTGAGGGAGTTCACTGCAGCATTGTGGTAAAAAAAGCTCCATCATTCAGAACCGTGAACATTTAAGTTAGCAGAAATCAAACTTGCAGCTCGAAGCTCGCAGCTCGAAGCTGAACCCTACACGTCACACTAGCAGTCACAGCCAGAAGCTAGAAGCCAGAAGCTAATCTCTGCCAGCTGCCAGAGGCTACTATTTGCCAGCTGCAAGATGCAGTTGCCAGAAACTAACTTCAGTCCGTCAGTAGCTATTTTGCTCGCCCCGGTCCTTCGCTCGCTGCTGGCCTGCGCACTTGCCGTGCTCAGGATCCGGGTTCGCTTTTTTTTTAATCATTAAGAACCGTGGACATTCAAGTTAGCAAAACCAAGCTTGCAGCTCGAAGCTCGCAGCTTGAAACTGAAGCCCACACATCACACTAGCAGTCACAGCCAGTAGCCAGTGGCCAGAAGCCAGAGGCTATTCCTCCTGCCGTATCCACCGCAGGGCTCGCGGCGAGATCCAGGCCAATGCAAGGCCCGCTAATACTACGACGAAAACGTATTCGATGATTCCATCCGTCCCCGACCAAACCAGGGATATCAGCATGAACGCTGCAAAATACAATGCGAACATTTTGAATTGCCTAACCATAGATGGGTGCAAATATCGCAAGGCGAAGTGATGTGGGGCAACCGGATTTATAAGGGTGAAACGTACTGCGTACTATTTTCATCCGACAACTCACAAGATTGTATTGAGTCGAACTTTAAATTTTTCTTAAATTGATACCGCTGTCCATCTGATTCTTTATGATCCGTTGTTTGATATTTCTCCATTTCGTGATCGCCTTGCATTTCGCAAGAGGTCAATCACAACCGATTGATTCGTTGAAGCAGGTTCTACCAGTGGCCGCTTTCGACCAAAAAAGTGAAATATTATTCAAGCTCGGCGCAGCATTCCTGGACACGAATGTCGACAGCGCTCTGAATTATATAGAACGTGCCATGCTCTATGAAACTGACAGCACCGAAATCACTAAACTATTTCGAGCAAGGGGGATAATAATGGCCCGAATGAACAGACAGTCAGAAATTGCTGAAAGCCTCGAACCGATAATTGACTTTGCTGAAAAGCAAAAATTGAACAATTATCTGATAGACATTTACGATCTAATTGCGATTTCGAGGACCATGCGCGGCGAATATAGCGAAGCATTGAAATGGGTATACAAACTGGTTCCGTTGCTTGAAGCGGATTCAAAAAGACATGATAAGCCGTACATTTACAACAACCTTGGCATTCTCTTCTACAAAATAAGGGATAACGCAAGGGCACTTCACTACTACAAGATTGCAGAACAACTCTCTGCAACACCACATCCCTTCCTGCTTGTAAACAAAGCGCTTGCTTCCGCCGAACTTGGTCTGATTCAAGAGGCTCTTGACGAGCTTCGACATGCCCGACATGTTTGTATGGCCTTTAGTCAAAAAAATGCTATGACTCAACTGCATTTTGCCTTTGGATCATCATTTATCAAGGCTAATCAATTGGACAGCGCAGCTATGCATCTCACGAAGGCATTAGCATACGCCAAAGAGTTGAACGATCATCGGATGCACGCGGAAACCCTGGTCTACCATGCACGAATTCATATCCAAAAGAATCTGATGGACTCAGCAGCTCACCTTTTGAAAGAAGCAGAAAAGCTTACAAGAAACAACAACTTGAATGAAGTCTTATTGGATGTCTTTCGTCAATCCATTGTAACATATGAAGTTTTAAAAAAATTTGAATCGCTTTCAAGGTACCAATCTAACTTTATTCGATTGAATGAAGAGTTATATGAAGGAGACATTGTCCGTGACATTGCTCTCGCTGAAGGCGAAATAATGGCGAGGGAACACCAGCTGGAATTAATGCGACAAGAAAAGGAAATTGAAATCCAGAAGGAATCTCTGCTGTTTCAACGATGGACGTACGGTGCTGAGACAATCGTTGTGGTATTGCTGTGCATTCTCGCGACAGCACTCCTATACCGGAATCAGGAACAGAAGAGAATAAGAACGCTTCTGGACGAAAAGATTCGACTTCGCTCACACGAACTTCGGAGAAAGAGAAATAAGGCAGTACGTCGCAGTCAGTACCTTAGAGACCGGTGTGAGTCTCTCGAACACGAATTCGAACTTACACCGCAGTTATTACAAACTTAGAATGCGTTATTGATATCCCTAATAAGTTGAAAGGTTGGACTACCATATTCTTCATTGCAGTTTGTTGTATTGACGGACTATCCGGATTTAATCTGTTACAGGTATCTGAAACATCAATTTCAGATCCATCATGGTCAAGAAACAAAATTGGACGCAAGTACATCGAACGCGCAATCAATTTTACCTCAGGGAACCACATGGATTCTGCGTTAGTAAACCTCGATCGTGCGCTTGAGTATTTGAGTGACAGCGTACAAATCGCTCGGGCTAGCTGCATAAAGGGTCTGATTCTTACTGAAACTGGCCGTTATAAGGAGGCAACTGAAGTACTGTTACCGCTCTTGCCTTTTTGCGAAAAAAATCGGCCCTTTGCCAAGCCGGACAGTCTGAACTGGATAATTGACGGCGTATATAGCGGCTTAGCTAAGAGTTGTACGTTTACCGGCGATTATCGCACTGCAATTCGCTCGGCGTATATGACCCTTGAACTTGGGCTTCTCTTCAAGGACAGAGCAAATATGCAGGCGAGGTATGCTAACCTCGGGATAATCTATTACAAATTACGAGACAATGTAAAGGCAATCGAGATGTACGAAAAAGCGATTCGAATACCTCGTCCCAACAATAACGCAGTGCCAATTATACTCTCCAACATGGCTCTTTGCTATTCAGAGATGGACTCCGTCAAGACTGCGCTTTGCTATACAGATTCCGCCGTGTATCACTGCGGTGAATCGTGCCCTTCTGACATGAGGTTATTTAACAATTTCAATTATGGAATGATTTACATTAGAGGTAAGTCCTACGAACTCGCGAAGCGCTATCTAAAAAACTCACTTAAAGACGCGATTGACCTAAATGAACTTCGTATGATGGCAGAAGATTATGTTTACCTGGCCCGTGCCCACATCGCACAAAATGCGTACGACTCAGCAGGTATAGTTCTTCGGAATTCCGAACGTATCGCCCATGCAGAGAACTTTAATGAAATTCTGCTCGATGTGTACAGGCAGTATATGGCTCTTTATGGAGAAACAAACGACTATCAGAGTCTGGCTGAATATCAAAAGTTGTACCTGGATCACAAGCAAAAACTTCACAATTCGGAGCTCGCAAAAGATATGGTTCTTGCTGAGTGGCGGATGGTTGAACAAACCCATGAAAACGAGCTTGCGCGCAAAGAGTCTGAGATCTGGGCGCAGGCAGAATTGATCGGGTATCAGCAATGGCTCTCACGAATATCTATTCTTGTTGTGGCGTTAATGTGTCTATTAACGATGCTGCTTGTCTACCAAATGGCCATGCAGGTGCAAATAAAGCAAGCCCTAATAAGAAACGTGAATGACCGCTCGAAGGAACTCAAAAACAGAGCGCAACATTCGAGGCATGTCTGTTGTCAGTTAATATGGAAAAATGAGATCGTAAATTTTGAACTTGAGAAGCTTTTTCGGCTATTTCCAGAACAAATAGACCATCATCCTAACCGTCGAAATTTAAAGTGGTGAGACGTTGTGCAACATTTGTTTTTACTTCTCCCTATAGGGTGAACGTAGTGTTGAGAAGTTGCGCACTGATTCTTTTTCTGTTGTTTCTTGGTACCACTGATTTAATAGCATAGTTAACTTAAACTCTTAATGGAAGTGATACGTTGTTCAGCGCTAGTGTTTTTCTGGCTTGTAAGTGAGGCTGTCTTTGCGCTCAACTGTGATTCATTGTTTGCTCACATCAACACAATCGAATTCGGTAGCCCAGACGAACGAGGTAAGTATTACGTCGAACAGGGAATTATCCTCGGAAATTCCAACAAAGGCGAATGTGGGTTACACTTTTTTGACCAAGCGATCGCCATCCTTAAAGATAGTGTCCAAATTTTACGCGCGATATGCATCAAAGGGATGCTTCTGGCTAATCTGGGCAGATATAATGAAGTCATCGAGACCCTTACTCCTCTCATCCCATTTTGTGAACGACATCGACCGTTCGAAACACCGACGTACCTAAATTGGATTTTTGAAGGTATTTATGATTGCCTCGCGAGTAGCTACCTCTTCACAGGCGACTATCGCTCGGCAATACAGGCTGCCCAAACATCAATTGAACTTGGTCATCTCTTTCCTGACAAGATGATCCTGGAGCATAAATACGTCGACTTTGGTCTGATCTTTTACAAGCTCCGTGATTATGAAAAAGCCGAGGAAATGTATCGTTTGGCTTTAACCTATGCAAAGGGACGTAATGGCGACGTTTCGCTGATATACTCAAATTTCGCGGCATGTTACTCCGAAATGGGGTCGCTCGACACCGCATTGTTATATAGCGATTCTGCTGTGCACTCCTGTAAAGGTGAATGCGATGCGAGGCAAAAAGTTTTCAATCACTTCAACTATGGAATGATCTACCTCAAGATGTCCAGGCCTGACAGCGCGCTGAGGCACTTCGAGACATCACTACGTTTTGCAGAAGAGCTTCATTTTTTAAGAATGATAGCAGATAATCTCACATATCGCGCTCGTATCCACTTTTTGACAGGAATCTATCATTCGGCCAGTTACGACCTCGAAATCGCCGAAAGAATTGCCCTCAATGGAGACCTGAACGAGAATCTACTCGATATTTTTCGTCAGGCGGTAAAACTGTATTCGGAAACAGATGACTTCGTCAAACTAAGCCAATACCAGAAGAAATTGATCGCCCAAAAAGCGAAGGTTCACCATTCAGAGGTCGCACGAGATATGGCATTAATGGAATGGCGACTGGCCGAAGCTGAGAATCATCAAAAACGTATACGACAGGACCAAAAAATCCGAGTTCAAAACGAAATTTTGACAAACCAGGAACGGTTGACGTGGTCAGGATCTCTGGTCGTTGGACTCATTGTCTTGTTGATCGGAATTGTGTCTTATCAATACTATGATCAAAGAAGAGTCCATATCATCCTCAACACGCGCATAAACCAACGCCACATCTGCCTGGCAGCTAACGAAAAATCGATGCAGTTGTCTGCACTGGACGTTCGCCGGAAACAAGAGGTCCTTAACAAGATTATAGCCAGGATGTCAAAAATTGAAGTTAGCAACACCGAGCGTTAACAAAGTACTCCGTACATAAAACTTGCATTTGTATTGATCTGGCCTTCCAAGTCTTTCATTATCATTTCTGTTTTACTAAATTAAATTATCAATACTACTCTTGTGAAACGTTGTGTATTTTGTCTTTGCCTGAGCCTCACTGGTCCCGCAGTGCTTGCTCAACTTTGTCTCCTAGATTCACTTTTTGCTATAAAAAATTCTTCGGTCTTTACAAGCGATAATGAAAAAGGAGTCTGCTATATCGACCTAGCCATTGAACTCGCCAGCGACGATAAAGAATTTGAGTGCGGTATAGCATCGCTGGACCGGGCCATATCATTTCTGGAAGACAGTCTGCAGATAATTCGTGCAACTTGTATCAAAGGACTTATTTTAGGCAATCTAGGCAGATATGAGGAGGCTAAGCGCACCCTGCTACCAATACTACCTTTCTGTGAAAGGCAAAAACCGTTCAAAAATAATACCTACCTGAATTGGATTATCGAAGGTGTCTATGACGGTCTTGCACAGAGTTGTACGTTCACCGGTGACTACGGCCGGGCAATCAATTTTGCCTATACTTCGCTTGAATTGGGATTACTTTTCCCGGAGAAAGCAGATCTTTGCGGCAAGTATGTCGACCTTGCACTTCTGTACTACAAAATTCGCGACAACGCCACGGCGGTCCAGATGTACAAAAGGGCAATTCTGTTGGAAACTGACTTCGCAATTGGTTACCCCGCAACGCTATCCAACCTCGCGCTATGCTATTCCGAAATGGATTCAATCAAACAGGCCGTTTTTTTTCTCGATTCTGCCGCAGCGGCGATGCAAAATAGTGTATATAAAGATGGATTGTTCTGGGACTTCGCGCACGGAATGATTGATCTGAAAAAAAATGAAATTGACAGCGCCAGAAAATATTTCAAAAAATCTCTGAGGAAGTCGCTTGCATGGAAATACCCGCGTATGACTGCAGATAATCATGCCTATCTCGCACGGGTGTACCTGTTAACCGGGGAGTATGATTCGGCCAGACATACGCTTAGTAACGGAGAGGCTATAGCGGTTGAACAAAATTTCAACGAAATTCTTCTCGATATTTACCGTCAATCAATTGCTCTATTCGAAGCAACTGGTGATTATCGAAGTCTCTCAGCATATCAGCGAAAATTCATTGATCAAAAAAGCGGAATGTATTCCGTCGAAGTAGCACGGGACCTCGCCATCGTACAGGGAAAGATGGCCGAACGGGATCATTTGACAAAACTTGATTTTCAACAGCGACAAATTGAGACGCAGGAAGATATCTTACGATCGCAACGATGGATCCAGCAAACCAGCATCGGAATTGGGCTGCTGCTCATGATACTCGCACTGCTCCAGTACGGCATTTGCCTGGAACGGAAGAAAATTAAGGCAGCCCTTTATTTAAAAGTCAGCGAACGTGCCAACAGACTTTCTTTCGAGAATTGGAACACTATTAGGTTGTCCCACAAGTTAAAGGCCGCAGAAACCCTTTTGACAGCTGAATTACAGGCAAGCGAAAATTTGTTTGATTCGGTGGTTAAGGTCATGTCGGAAGTGATTTGGGGCTTAATAAAGTCAAGTGATGGTAAGACATTTCATTATCGCGTTTACCGTATGCTTATGCCATTTATTGCAAAGCTGCACAGGTGGCGCCAAGGATGAAGAAGCAGTGGAACTGCTCCAGATACAACAACGATTTGATTCAGTCCTGCAGCGTGCCGAGACTTATGAGTCGGTGGGTGACCCGCGATTTCTTGCGTGTTATGATTCCCTAATTGCCCTGGAGCAGCTCTTAACAGATTCTCTTGGATATGTACGACGGATTCTGGTCGGCACTAACTATGATGCATTATCAGGTCGCGTGGATGAGGCCATCTCACGCCTTGATAGTGCACAAAATGTGGCGAAGCGAAATGGTTATGAACACGAGTTAGCAAAGATCTATCGACACTATGGCACCGCTTACGTCATTAGGGGAGATTACGATCTCGCACTCAAATATCTCTTCGAAGCCCTGCGTCTTCACGAAATACATGGCGATTCTGATGAAATTGCAGCTTCATATAGCAACATTGGTCTGGCATATTTCAAACTGCGAAACCATGAACAAGCTATCGATTATTTTCGTAAGCGTCTCACTTTAAACCGCAGCGACGAAGCGAAACTCGTAGAAGCACGGACATTGATCAACGTGGGTCTGGCTTTTTCGGAACTTGCCCAATACGACTCAGCGATGCATTGCTTTGACAGGGCGTCGACACTACTGGGCACAAACATCTCACCCCGGGATGAGATGTTTCATTGCTTTGCACGAGGCAAAACTTTAGTTGACATGGGAGTACCAGGAAAAGCCGCGCCATACCTGGAACGCAGCATGGACTTCGCCAGACGCAATGCCGATTACCGGTTCATCGCGGAAAACGGCGTGCACCTTTCCCGGGTTTGTATTAAACAGAATAATCTTCAAAAAGCGAGAATTCACCTGGATGATGCATCTATAGTTGCCAGCGAACACAGTTTGAAAGAGACGCTTCTTGATGTCTACCGGGAATATATCGAAATCGCCCGGAGAGAAGGCGGCATCGTCGAGCTCACGGACTGGCAACGAAAATATATTGAGTTATCGCAAACACTTTACAACGAACAACTAATTAGTAAAATCAGCGCATTACAGGTACAATTTGAGGAAAGGGAGAATATTGCCGCGATCGAAAGTCAGGAGCAGTTGCTTCAACTTCAGGCTGAAGCGATTGCTAAAAGACGCCTTGTGATAATCCTGCTCATCGCTGCTGCTACGCTGATGGTAGTTATCCTATACGTACTTCGAAGAGTTAGCATTCAGCGCAAGCGAATGAATGAGGCTCTTGACAAAGAAGTGATCAGACAAACAAGGGAACTAGCCGCGAGAAACAGTGCTGCCGAACTCGAAGCAAGAAATCTTCAACTGAGATTTCATGACAGTTACCTGCGAGCAAAGCAAATACTTGCAACGCTGAAAGGTCTTTATACGCTTGAAACCCTTGATGCCGGTGAAGATTCGGACAGCGCGAAAACTATGCTGGAGCGTATCATGAAATGCGAAGAAGTATTAAACCGGTTATCTTCCGAAGTATCCGAAATCGGCATAGTTAGCTCAGTCGAGCATGAAAAAGACCAGGGCCTCTCCTGAACCTGACACACAAAAGAAGAGTTGAATGCCCTGGTCAGTCGGCTAACGTGGTTATGCAAAAAATCGCCACAACGGTTAGTCCCAACGTTGAATTAAAGATAATGGTGATACGAGGTTGAAATGGCAAAGAAATAGAGTTTACCCGGAAAACCGTACATTCAGGATGTCCGGAAAACCTGACAATCAGAAATGAAACTGAAAAAACTTTTGATAGTTGACGACGAGGTTCTGATTCGCGAGGGATTAAAATCTCTGTTCGAATCCGAGCCCTTTATCGGAAAAGTAATCGAGGCCGGATCCAGGGAAGAACTCCTTCAGTTATTTGACCATTCAATTGATATCGTACTGCTGGACTTCAAGCTTCCGGACGCCAACGGACTTGAATTGTTGCAGTGGATTCGAAGCAAGAACACAGAACTTAAAGTTGTCGCGCTGACCGGACTCGACGGAACCGAGGTAATCTTAAAC
>JAEZDW010000104.1 GCA_023417955.1 Bacteroidota bacterium | reverse complement strand
GTCCATGTCAATCTTCCCAAAGTTTGCAGGCGTCGGCAGCTTTGGTGCCCACGCATGGTCTTTGTAGAGAATTTTAATAACGGAATCCTGAAACGTAAACTGTGGATCAGACATCATGTTCTGATACAGCGCCTGTTGTTTTGAGACGAATGATTGAAATAGTTCGGCATCTTTCCTGGGGCTGGTGAAGTACAGGTGCGCCAGCTGAAGCATAGTCTCGACATCCGATGCACTACATGAGCCGTTAACTGCCTCAGAGACCGTTCCCAGCCGTGGGGATACGTTAGCGCTTTTGCCGGCGAGTACTTTTCGCAAATCGAGAGGAGAAAAATCACCGACACCCATTACCGAAACTACAGTTGCAGCGTACTCCGCGTTAAAACGATCCTTGGCGTCGAAGAGATATTGTCCGCCGAAGCGGGTTGCGCCCATCACAACCTGATCATTTTTGAAGTCAGTTGGTTTCAGGATTACGGTCACACCATTACTCAGCTGAACTGTCGTCGTTCCGAGCTCTTTGTTTTCTTTTTCGGAGACGATTTTTCCCGGCGTAGGCGTTTTGGACATGAGGGATGTGGCAACGGCTTTCTCTTCATACGGTTTTACTTCAGCCTGCGCGGCTTTGTTAGCCATAGCAAGCAATTCTTCATTTGAAGGGATCGCAAAGTCGGCTTTCTCAGGTCCTGTAAGTACCACCAGTTTGTTGGCGGTGTCCGCCGGGATAGTGGCGGCTGCATAAGCATTGACTTCAGCGAGGGTAATGCCACCCAGCATTTGTTGATAGTATTGGTATTCATTTTCTATACCCGGAATCGGTTCGCCATTAAGGAAGTGCCTGATGTATTCCTGCACGAGGTTTCCGGATTCAGTCTTTTCTCTTTCATTATAAACGCGTTCGATGGATTTCATCATCATCTTTTTTGTCCGGTCGAGTTCAGTCTCTGTGAAACCAAACTTTCGTGCACGTTCGTTTTCTGTTATCAAAGCCGTCAACGCCGGTTGAACACCGCCTTTGCTGAGATATGCAATGGATTGATATTCTTCATAACCCCTGGCATATCCGCCGATGAATGTCCCTCCAAAAACAAATGGTGGTTCAGCGCGCTGGGTGAGTTCCTGCATGCGCTGACTGAGCATTGATGTGAAGAGGCGTCTTACGAGGGACGAGCGGTAGTCGCCAAGCGTTTCTTCCTTTTTTTCTTTTTGATAGGAGTAATGAACTTCAACAACGTGGTTTGTTGCTTCCGCATCGGTAACCACAATACCCTCCGATTTCTTCCGCGGGAAGACTTCCGCCGCAGGGCGAGGTCTTGGCTTTTCAGATTTTTTAAGTTTACTGAAATGTTGTTTGATGTATTGCTCCGCCGCTGATGGTTCGATATTCCCGACCACGACAACAGCCATCAGGTCCGGACGATACCAGTCGCGGTAGAAGCGCTTGATAGCGTCATACTTGAATTCACGCAGGATGTTCTCCTTTCCGATGGGCAACCGTTCCGCATATTTCGAACCTTCAAAAAGTTTTGGGTAGACAACCTTGAACATCCTGACCTGTGCACCTTTTCCAAGACGAAGCTCTTCAAGAACTACTCCGCGTTCCTTGTCAATCTCGGCATCCTCAAAAGTGATTGCACTCGCCCAGTCTTCCAGAATCTGAAATCCTTTTTCGATGTTTTCTTTTTTCTCAACGGGAATAGGCAGAATGTAAACCGTTTCGTCAAAGCCGGTGTACGCATTCAGGTCTGCACCGAATTCTACACCAATACTCTGAAGGAACGACACGAGTTCGTTTTTCTCGAAGTTCTTTGTGCCGTTGAATGCCATGTGCTCCGTAAAGTGAGCTAATCCTAACTGATCATCTTCCTCCAGGATAGATCCTGCATTAACCACCAGACGCAATTCAACCTTGTTTTCCGGCCGCGTGTTTTTTCTGATGTAGTAGGTAAGTCCGTTTTCAAGTTTCCCAATTTTTACGTTGGGATCGACAGGAAGCTTCGCGTCAAGGTTTGTCTGCGCACTGACAACGCTGGCAACTAAGCAAAGCAATGCCAGGAAATTCGATCGAAGAAAAATTGAAGTCAACGTTGGAGGGTTCATTGTATATTAATTTGGTTAGATATGTTTATTTCCAGTGTTGATCAATGATTCTGAGCATATCGGCCTGGAGGTTACCGTTGGATGCGCAGAGTTCTTTGCCAAAGAGGATATTATCCCCGCCTGAGAAATCGGTAACCTTTCCCCCTGCGCGTTCAACGATAAGTACGCCGGCAGCTACATCCCAGGGATTCAGATTATATTCAAAGAAACCTTCGAGGCGACCGCATGCAACGTAAGCGAGATCGATTGCCGCGCTGCCGAGCCTTCTTATGCCGTGCGTCTTGTCAAGAAACTCTTTGATGATGTCGAGATACGCGTCGGCTTTTGGCGATTGATGATAGGGGAACCCTGTTGCAAGAAGGGCTTCACTTATCGTTGGCACACCAGAAACGTGGATTGGCTTGCCGTTACAATATGAGATATCGCCCTCCCACGCGTAAAAGGCTTCCTTATGCACAATGTGATAGATGACACCGACGATTGGCCGGCGCTTCCTTGTGAGTGCAACACTGATTGCATAGACAGGAAATCCGTGCAGGTAATTCGTGGTACCGTCAAGAGGATCGATTATCCAATGCAGTTCGGCGCTTTCGGTTTGTTCGACCGTGCCCTCTTCGGTTATGAAGGCAGCTTCAGGAACCAGCTGACGCAGTCCGGCAACGAGCTTTTGTTCAGCCTCTTTGTCGACATAGGAAACGAGGTTGTTAAATTTTGTTTTGTGTTCAATTCGCGAAAGGTCGAAATGCTCTGCTTCCTTTCGGATAAAAGCACCGGTTTCTTCGCATAGCTCGATAACGTTTTGTGTAATTCGCTGCAGATCCATACCCTTTATTATTGACTCAAGATAAGACTTGCTTTTCGATTCCGGCAATCAAATTCGGAATTAGTGATCCGGGTCATTATACCGGTCTTCACTATCGTGATGATAATCGGCGCCAGCCACCACGATCACAAATTCGCCTTTGATGTCTTTTTGTTTGAAGTGTTCTTCCACAACAGTAATCGTACCGTTAACCGTTTCTTCAAATTTCTTTGATAGCTCACGCGATACCGAGATCAGCCTGTCCTCACCAAAAGTTTCCCGGAACTGTTGAAGCGTTTTCAGTACTCTGTATGGGGATTCGTAGAAGATCATTGTTCGCGGTTCAGACTTTAGTCGTTGCAGCGCCGTTTGCCTGCCTTTTTTGTGGGGAAGAAAACCTTCGAAGACAAAACGGTCACATGGCAATCCCGATTGTACCAACGCCGGAACGAAAGCCGTGGGGCCGGGCAGGCATTGCACCACGAGTCCTTCGCGCAGTGCTGCGCGAATGATCAGGAATCCGGGGTCCGAGATGCCGGGTGTTCCTGCATCGCTAACAAGCGCCATTGTCTCACCATCCTTCATCCGGTCGACGAGCTTTTCCACTAATTGATGTTCGTTGAAGCTATGAAAACTTTGTAACGGTTTTTTTATCTCGTAATGCTGCAACAGAAATCCTGATGTTCTGGTGTCTTCTGCCAAAACAAGAGATGCTGATCGCAACACGTCGAGCGCGCGTAGTGTTATATCGCCGAGATTGCCGATAGGAGTGGGAACGATATAAAGGTGGACGCTCATCGCAGAAGTGGAAATGAATGATGAATCAAAACCTTGCACTCCTCCACATATCAATCATTTGATACCACGTTTCCGTATATTTTTTACTTCGGATAAGAACAAAGTTATCGGGGTCGAACAACGACGGAGAATGGGCAAAATCAAAGCTTAGTCCCTGCTTGATTATTTTGTAGTTCCAGACTTCACGGTCATTGAAGCGAAACACTTCATCGGGCGGACCGAATATGATGTAGATCATTCCGCGGTCGGTCTTCCAGCCTTCCTTGTAGGATGTAAATAAGGTATTCGCCATCTCTACCCGGCGAAAGTACGACCGAATAAGTTTTTTCGCGCGTTCCTGATCCCGGGTTATGCTGAGAATTACCCGGTCAAACGCTTTCTTGTCATCCAGTGCATCTCTTATTTTCTGAAACTCCTGACGGGTACAAATGTAAATGAAAGGCTCTGCCACGTTTTGCAGCCTCGTATAACGCGGGTAGTCATCGTGGCCTCTGAAGACGAAACCTTCGTTTTTCATCGTGTCGGACTGAATGAGGTAAAGGCCGTTTTGGGTTGCGATAAACGGTTGCGCCGGCAGAACGTAGAACGTTGAATCTACACGCATTCCCTTTGAAACAGGGCCGAGTTTTTCCGAGAATGGTAACGTCGCAGGCGGGAACTTGTCGTCGTAAAAGGACACGATTTGCCCGGACGCAGCATTCACGGTCAACGTATCAGGCACGTTGATGAATGGATATATTACTGGTTTTCCACTGGCGTCGACGAGGGTTGTTACCGGGTGTTTCGGTTCAAGGATAGTGTAGAAGTACCAGGCAGTTTTCCGTTCCGTATGGAGAACATGGGCGAGCAATACCTGTGGCTGATCAGTGCGTCCAATGGCCACACTGCCCGAGAGCCGGTCTTTGCGTCTGATGCTTTCTTCAGGAACCGGGGTCCCCGATTTTTCATAAAGGTTCTTTCGCGTTTCAAACTTAACCTCAAAGATTCCGGGGTCCTGTGTGCCATCTGTCAGACTTACCTGGTAGTATGTGGTCCACGATGTTGTATCGCGTACCGTCCTGAATGTAAGTCGTACAGGAGCAGACTCGTCATACAGGTAACTATAGTTTATGTCGCGCAATGCCTGACCCTGGACATAAAACGCGGCAATGCAAAGGAAAAAACTGATAACTCGCATATGAACTTTGAAAATTACACAAGGTTTTTGAAAACTGCGCAACGGCGCGCTGTTAACTTCCGATGAATTGCCCTTCGGTTTGGTGTTTAAATTTTGTATCCGGTTCCCGTTTCCCTGTGTCATTGCTTATTTTTGGGCCCATCATGGCGAAGATCTATACGACGGAAATTACGAGTGAGGATATCCCGTCTGACAATCCAATTCATCAACGGCTATACAAGGCATACATTATAGCTGAAAACCATATTAATGGT